>CAISKG010000580.1 GCA_903885855.1 uncultured Planctomycetaceae bacterium | reverse complement strand
CGCGTGTCGACGAGCACGAGCCCGCGCAGCAGCCGCGCGTGCCGGGCGGCGAGATGCTGGGCCACGTAGCCCCCCATCGACAGCCCGCAGACGACCGCGGGCCCGCCCGCCGCGGCCGCCACCAGCGCCGCCGCGTCGTCGGCCATGGCCGCGATCGAGGGCGCCGCCGGCGCGGGGCTCGCGCCGAATCCGGGCAGGTCGGGGGCGAGGAGCCGGAAGCGGCCGAAGAGTGCCCCCCCCGGCTCGACCAGGGCGCGCTGGCCGTCCCACATCCGGTGGTCGAGCGGGAAGCCGTGCAGCAGCAGGAGCGGCGCCCCCGCCCCCGCGCCCCACAGCCGCATCCGCCGCCCCCCGTCGACGGCGATCTCCCCGGCCGCCTGCCAGCCGTCGTCGCGCGGCGTCACGGCGCCGGCTCCGCGCCCTCGGCCTGGCGCCGGAAGCGCTCGAGACCCTTGCGGATGGTGAGGTTGTGGGGGGCGCGCCGCACGGCGAGCGTCTGGCAGCGCACCGCCCCGGCGAAATCGCCGGCCGCGGCCCGGCAGTGGGCCAGCGTGTCGAGGAAGCTGGCGTTGTCGAAGGAGCGGTCGAGCGATTGCCGCGAGTAGCGCGTCGCCTTCTCGGCGTCGCCGCCGGTGTTGGCGGCCAGCCAGGCCCATTCGTTGCACGGCGTGGAGTCGTCGGGGAGGGCCGTGATCTCGTTCTCGATCTGCCGCAGGGCCTCGTTGACGCGGCGCTGGGCGTCGCCGCGCTGGTCGGGGGTGTTGTCGGGGAGCTGGTGGAGGGCGATCAGCGAGTCGATCTCCTTGCCGTCCTCGCGCAGCGCCGTCTCCACCAGCTCGCGGCGGGCGACGGCGTCGCCGCGCGCCGCGGCGGCACACGAGGCGAAGAAGTGCATCCGCGCCCGCACCGAGCGCACGTCGCGGCCGATCTCGCCGATCACCTGATCGGCGCGGATGGCCGGGCGGCCGGGCACGGGCTCGAACAGCCGCCGGATGAAGGCGGTGGCCTCGTCGTCGCGTTCCAGCTCGTGGAGGTACTCCGAGCCGTAGATCGCGCCGAGGGCGATCTCGTTGGGGAGGCTGCGGACGTCGTCGAGGATCGCGGTGTAGATGCGGAGCGCCCAATCGTCGCAGCCCTGGCGCGAGAGCTGGAAGGCGGCCTGCATCCGCGCCTGGCGCAGGGGCAGGCCGGTGGCGTTCTCGAGGCGCTTGGCGGCGTCGTCGAACAGCGCGGTGGCCCCCGGCATGTCGCCGCCAGCGCGGCGGGCCACGGCCACGGCCAGGGCGACCAGCGGATCGGTCGCGACCAGATCGGGGCGCACGGCGGCGACCCGCTCGGCGAGTTCGGGGAGGCCGGATTCCACCCCCCAGGTCAGCCATTCGATGGTGTCGTCGGCCGATCCGGCCACCGCCGCCGCCACCACCGGCACGAAGCGCCGCTCCGCCTCGGCCAGCGCCTCCGCACGCCGTCCGTCGGCGAGCAGCATCCTCACGAGCACCCGCGCGAGCCGCCCGGTCGCCTCGGAGGGCTCCCGGCCGGCGGCCGGCTCGCCGGCCCGGTCCGGCCCGGGGGCATCGCCGCCGAACGCGCGCTCCATGGCCTCGAGCGCGCGCCGTCCCGCCTCGATCGCCGCGCCGCGCCGGGGCGCGTCGGGCGTCTCCGAGAATCCCACCAGCGCCGTCAGGAAGGCGGCCGCGGGGCGCTCGCCGCGGCCCAGGCCGGCGCGCGACCGTGCGGCGATCCGCGGCCACCACGGATCGTCGGCGAACCACTCTCCCGCGACCAGCGCCGCCGCGATCCGCGCTCCCTCCGGATCGCGCTCGAGGCGCACGAGCCTGGCCAGGGCCTCGATGCCCGCGTCGTCCTCGAGGCGCAGGAGCCGCTCCATCGTGCGGAGGCGCTGGGGCAGGGGCCGGCCGCTGTAGCCGTCGAGCAGCCGCCCCACCTCGGGGGAATCGTGGAGCATCTCGAGCGGGATCGCGTCCACGATCCACCGCGCCCGCAGCGCCACCTCGAGATCGGCGTCGGTCTCGGCGGCCACCAGCAGGGTGTCGACCGCCGCCGGGCCGATCTCCTGGAGGCGGGCCGTGGCGGTCTCGCGGCGCTGGAAATCGGGATCGCCGAGACTCCGGATGAGGGCGGCGATGGTTTCGGGGGAGGGATCCGCGTCGGCCGGGCCGTCGCTCCCCGCGCGGCCGGGGGATGCGGCCAGCGCCACCAGGCACACCGCCAGCGCCACGAGCCTCCCCGCCGCGGCACGCTCGATCACGGCGCCGGCGGCCTCCGGGGAGCGGGCGGACGGGGCCATGCGTCGGGGTCCTCCACTCGGGCCGTTCACGCCGCGTCGGGCTCGATCCCCAGATCGCGGATGGTGACGAGGCTGTCGAGCGGGATGCCGCGGGCGGCGAGCGTCGCGGCGGCCCCGGCGAGGCGATCGATGACCGTCACGACACGTTCCACCACCAGGCCGAATTCGAGCGCGCGGTCGATGGCCACCAGCGACGACCCGCCGGTGGTCGTCACGTCCTCGACGATCACCACCCGCTCGCCGGGCGCGACCGGGCCCTCGATGAAGCGCTTCGTGCCGTGATCCTTCGGCTCCTTGCGCACCATGAAGCCCTTGAGCGGCACCCCCCCGACCCCGGCCATCGTCACCACCGCCCCGGTGACGGGATCGGCGCCGATCGACATCCCTCCCACGGCGGCCGGCAGCGGGCCGCGGGCCCGGAGCAGCTCGAGGATGCCCCGGCCGACGAGCATCGCTCCGCGGGCGTCGAGCACGACCTGCTTGGCGTCGAGGTAGAACGAGGCCGTGCGCCCGGAGGCGAGGGTGAAGGTGCCGCGCCGCAGCGCCTTTTCGGCGATCAGGGCGACGAGTTCGGAGGCGGGGGCACCGCCGGTGGGGGCATCGCTCATGTCCGGAGTATAGCGGTCCGCGCCGGCGGGGCGCGGCGACGGTTTTTGACTCGACCGGCGACAAACCTAGAATTCGCCGCGGAGGCCCCCGCGGCGACTCTGGTCGAGGACGGCGATGCCCCAATCCCCCACGCTCGAGCGCGGTCGCTTCCGCCCGCCGTCCGCCCCGTGCCGCCGGCGCCTTTCCGCCCGGGGGGCGGCGCTGGCGCTGGCGGTCGTGGCCGCCGCGGCGTGCGCGCGCGGCGAGGAT
>CAISKG010000579.1 GCA_903885855.1 uncultured Planctomycetaceae bacterium | reverse complement strand
GGCGTCGGCGTTGGCGTCGGGCTCGGGCCGAGCGTCGGGGGCGGACGGCCCGCCGGTGCCGGGGCCCGCTGCGGCCTCCCCCTCCTCCTGGTCGGCGGTGGCCGCGAGGATCGCCGGCACGAGGTAGGCCAGGCTCTTCCCCACCCCGGTGCCCGCCTCGACGAGGAGGTGGTGCCGGCCGCGGATGGCGTCGGCGACCAGTTCCGCCATCCGCAATTGCTGCGGCCTCGACTCCCAGCGCGGGATGCGGGCGGCGAGCCTTCCGGAGGGGGCGAGGATTTCGCCGGGCGTCGTCATGGGGAGAATGTACCCGCTCCCGCCGCAGGGCATACTTTCCCGGCCGCCCCACCACCGAGAGGAAGCCCGCCGTGTCCGTCCCCGATCCGCCGCGCGATGCCGCCCCCCCCGCCCCGCCCGAACGGCCCAAGGCCTGGGGGGGGGTGTTCGAGCAGGCGACCGACGAGCGCGTGGAGCGATTCTCCGAGAGCGTGTCGTTCGACCGGCGCCTCGCCGACGACGACATCGACGGCTCCATCGCCCACGCGGCCATGCTCGCCGCCCAGGGGCTGATCGGCGCCGACGAGGCGGCGCGGATCCGCGCGGCGCTCGAGGAGATCCGGGCCGAGATCCGGGCCGGCACCTTCGAGTTCACGATCGCCAAGGAGGACATCCACCTCCACGTCGAATCGGCGCTCACCGCCCGCCTCGGCGACTCGGGCCGGCGCCTCCACACGGCCCGCAGCCGCAACGACCAGGTGGCCACCGACCTGCGGCTGTGGTGCCGGCGGTCGATCGACCTCGTCGACGCCGCCGCCGCGGCGCTGCAGCGGGCGTTCCTCGGCCTCGCCGAACGCGAGGCCGATCTCGTCATCCCCGGCTACACCCACCTGCGCCGCGCCCAGCCGGTGCTCGCCGCCCATCAGCTCCTGGCCTGGTGCGAGAAGCTCGACCGCGACCGCCAGCGCCTCGCCGACTGCCGCCGGCGCGTCAACGTGCTCCCGCTCGGCTCGGGGGCGCTGGCCGGCACGAGCCTGCCGATCGACCGGGAGCAGGTGCGCGCGGCGCTGGGCTTCGAGGCCACCGCCGCCAACAGCCTCGACGCCGCCAGCGACCGCGACTTCGCCTGCGAGCTGGCCTTCGTGATCGCGCTGATGGGCGTCCACCTCTCGCAGTGGGCCGAGGAGTGGATCATCTGGAGCACGGAGGAGTTCGGATTCCTGCGGCTCCCGGAGAACTTCTGCACCGGCAGCTCGATCATGCCGCAGAAGATCAATCCGGACGTCCTCGAACTGGTGCGCGGGAAGTCGGCCCGCGCCATCGGCAACCTGCAGGCGCTGCTGGTGCTCCTCAAGGGCCTCCCCACCGCCTACAACCGCGATCTCCAGGAGGACAAGGAGCCCCTCTTCGATTCCGTCGACACGATCCTCGCCGTCCTCGGCGTGGCCGCCCCGCTGGTGGCCGGCACCGCCTTCGCCCGGGAGCGCGTGGCGGCGTCGATCGACCGCGGCCACCTCGACGCCACGAGCCTCATGGAGGCCCTCATCGCCGCCGGCACCCCGCAGCGCACCGCCCACGAGACGGTGGGGAAGCTGGTCCGGCGGGCGATGCGGCGGGGGGTGGCGCTGGACGACCTTTCCGACGAGGAGTTCTCGGCGGACTGCGCGGAGTGGAACGCCTCCCTGCGGAGCGCACTTGGGGCATCCAGGGCGGTTGGACGGATGGCGAGTTTCGGATCCACGGCGCCGGCCCGCGTGGCCGACCAAATCAAGGCGTGGCAGCGCCGCCTCTCCACGGACGGAGGGGGGTGAACCGGGCAGGAGGGAATCGTGGCGCGTCCGGTGCGGACTTCGGCGGAGCCGGTCGTCTCCGGCCTCCGCCTCGGCCTCCCCCTCCTCGCCGCGGCGCTGGCCGCCGGCCCGCTCCGTGCGGGCGACCCCTGCCCGCGCTGCGGCCCGCTCTCGACACCGGCCTGGCCGGTGCCGGTGCACGAGCCGCACGATCACGATCACGACCCGTGGGCCGACGCCGCGGCCTCGGTGCTCGCGGCCCCGCGTGAGCCGCGCCCCCTCGACCCGCTCCAGCAGGCCGTGGTCGACTCGCTGGCCGCCGAGCGCCGCGACACGCCCCCCCTCCTGCTCGACGCCGCGATCCGGGCCGCCGACGTCGAGGCCGACGAAGCCGCCGCGGAATGGTTCCGCCGCGTGATCGAGACGGTGGCCGACGCCGGCGACGACCGGGCCGGGATCCTCGCCGACCTCGGCGACTCCGCCGACGACGCGGCGCTCCTGCGCCTCGTCCGCCGCGTCACGCCGCTGGAACCCGACGCCCCGCGCGTGGTGGAGGCGATGCGCCAGGCGGCGCGGGAGCGCCGCCGCGATCCCCGCCGGCTCGCCCGGGCCGCCGCCATGCTCTCGAGCGAGTCGCGCGACGAGCGCGACGCGGCCGTGGAGGAGTTCGCCCGGGCGCGGATCGAGGGGCTGCCGGCGCTCGCCGAACTCCTGGCCACCACCGCCCCGGAACAGCGCGTGGGGCGGGCCCTGGCGCGGGAGATCGTGGCCGATCTCGGCCGCCCGGCCCGCGAGCCGCTGATGGCGATCCTGGCGAGCCCCGACACGGCGCGCTGGCGCGGCGCGATCCTGGCGCTCGAGGCGGCGGGGCTCGAGCCGGTGGCCGAGTCGCTCCTGGCGCCGGCGCTGGTGCCCGGCACGCCGCCGGCGGCCCGCGCCGCGGCGCTCGACGCCCTGCGCCGACACGCCGCCGACCACGCCGGCGTCGCCGACCCCGCCACGATCGAGCCCCCGGCGCCGGGCACGGCGGCGGCGCTCGTCGCCACCCGGCTCGACTGCGTCCTCTCGCCGGCCGGGATCCCGGTGGTCCCGGCCGACCCCGAGGAGGGGCCGCAGACCGTCACCCGCCACCGCTGGGACGGCCGTAGCGGCCGCCTGGAGGCGGTGGAGGTGACGCCGCGCCTGGCCAGGAGCATCGACGCCGCCCACCTGGCACGCGACCTCGAGGCACTCGACGCCCGCGATCCGCCCGCCGTCAGGATGGTGATCATGGCGCGGCTGGAGTCACTGCTGCTCGGCGCCGGGGCCGCCGAGACGGCGCTCGACCGCGTCGAGCCGGAGCGGCTCGCCGCGGCGTTCGCCGGGCCCGACGGGCTCGATCCGGGGCTCGTGACGGAGGTCCTGGAGGAGGGCATCCGGCGCGACATGCCCGAAGTGACGCTGGCGGCGGTGCGGCAGATCGAGGCGATGCACGAGCCGCGCGACGGCGTCCTCCCCGCCCCGCTGCCGGCCGCGACGCGGAAGGCGCTGGTGAAACTCTGCGACGCCCCCGACGAGCGCCTGGCGTTCGCGGCGGCGCGCACGCTCGCGCTGGCCGGCGGCGACGCGCCCTTCAAGGGATCGAGCCGGATGATGGAGCGCCTCCTCCACGCGGCCACGTCGCGCGGCGCCGACGTGGCGGTCGTCGCCCACCCCGACCTCGCCGTGGCCAACGACCTGGCGGCCTCGGCGGCCCACTACGGCTTCCGCACGGTCGTCGTCTCCAGCGGCCACGAGGCGCTGCGGGCGGCGGCGGCCGACGCCGACACCTCCCTCGTCCTCCTCGGCGGCCGGATCGCCCACCCCGGCCCCTTCGAGACCGTCCAGGGGCTGCGTCAGGCCGGGCGCGGCGACGTGGTGCCGGTGATGATCGTCGTCGATCCGCTCGACGACCACGGCCGCGGCCCGAAGCTCACGCAGTGGATCCTCCAGGCGCGGAGCCACGGCTGCGTGGCCATCGTCGACCGCCTGCCGACCTTCTGGCGCCCCGTGCTCGACGACGCGGGCAACCCGATCCGTCCGCCGCGCTTCCCCGCGGAACTGGCCGGCATCGCCGGCCCCCAGCAGGCCGATCCGGGCTGGCGTGCGGCGCGGGCGGCCGAGCGCCTCGAGCGGGCCCGGCAGGCCTTCGAGATCCTCGCCATCCTCGGCCGCGGCGGCCACGACGTGGCCGCCGCCGAGTCGAGCGCCCGGCTGGCGCTCGCCACGCCGGACCTCGTCCCGGCGGCCGTCAAGGCGCTGGCGGTGATCGGTCGCCCCGGCGCGCAGGGGGCACTGGTGCGCCTGGCCCTCGACGAGCCCGACCCCGCGCGGCGGGCGCTCGTCCTGGCCGCCCTGCGCGAGAACATCGACCGCCACGGCGGCCTTCTCGACCCCGAGGCGATGGCCGACCTGTGCCGGAGGTACACTCGGGATTCCGAAGCGGCGCGTCGCGAGGCGGCCGCCGACGTTCTCGCCCTCCTCCCGCGCCGGGCCCCGCCCGTCGTCCATCCTCCCGTCGATGCCGCCTCCTTCCGGCCAACCCGGTGACGACACCCCGGCGCCCCCGATCCGGGGGCTGATCGGCGGCGGCCCGGCGATGCAGGAGGTGTACGCGATGACGCGGCGTGTGGCCGTGTCGAACGCCTCGGTGCTCCTCGTCGGCGAGACCGGCACGGGCAAGGAGCTGATCGCCAAGGCGGTGCACCAGCTCTCGCCGCGCAATTCCGGCCCCTTCGTGCGCGTCAACTGCGGGGCCCTCTCGGAGAGTCTCCTGGAGAGCGAGCTCTTCGGCCACGTGCGCGGAAGCTTCACCGGTGCCGTCGCCAACCGCGCCGGGCGATTCGAGTCGGCCCACACCGGCACGATCTTCCTCGACGAGATCAACTCCACCACCGCCAAGCTGCAGGTCAAGCTCCTGCGCGTCCTCCAGGAACGCGAGTTCGAGCGCGTGGGCGACACCGAGACGATCCACGTCGACACGCGCGTCATCGCCGCCAGCAACCGGGAGCTCCTCGACGAGGTGGCCCGCGGCAGCTTCCGCGAGGATCTCTACTACCGCCTCAACGTCGTCCCGATCCAGATCCCCCCGCTGCGCGCCCGCCGCGAGGACATCCCGGCCCTCGTCTCGCACTTCCTCGACGTCTACGGGCGGGCCAACGACCGCACCGTGGCGAAGGTCGACAAGGAGGCCCTGGCGGCGCTGGTGAAGTACCACTGGCCGGGCAACGTGCGCGAGCTGCAGAACGTGGTCGAGCGTTGCGTGGTGCTGGCCCACGGCGACGAACTGACGCTCGATCTCCTCCCCCCCGGGATCCGCGGCGAGCGCCCCGCGCGCTCGATCCCCAGCCGCGGCGGCGATCTCGACAGCCTGGCGCGCGACCTCGTCGAGCAGGGGATGGCGACCGCGGCCGCCGACGACGACAACCTCTTCGACCGGGTGGTGAGCCGGGTGGAGCGCGAGCTGATCTCGCAGATGCTCGCCGCCTGCAACGGCGTGCAGCTCAAGGCGGCGGCCCGGCTGGGCATCAACCGCAACACCCTGCGCAACAAGCTCAAGGAGCACGGCCTCGAGGAGGCCGACTGATCCCGCCGCTCAGGCCACGCGGCCGTCCTCGGTCATCTCGCGGGCGTGGTAGCTCGAGCGCACCAGCGGCCCGGAGGCGACGCGGCGGAAGCCCATCCGCCTCGCGAGCGTGCCCAGCTCGTCGAACTCCTCCGGCGGCACGTAGCGCGTGACGGGGAGCGAGTCGAGCGTCGGCTGGAGATACTGCCCGAGCGTGAGGAAATCGACCCCGGCACCGAGGAGGTCGGCGAGCACGTCGAGGAGCTCGTCGCGCGTCTCCCCCAGGCCGAGCATCAGGCCGCTCTTGGTGCGCGTGGCGGGATCGAGGCGCTTGGCCTCGCGCAGCAGGCCGAGCGTCCAGGCGTAGCGGCTCTTGCGGCCGCGCACCTCGCGGTAGAGCCGGGGCACCGTCTCGGTGTTGTGGTTGAAGACCTCGGGGCGCGAGGCCATCACGCGCTCCAGGGCCCCGTCCTTGCCGAGGAAGTCGGGTACGAGCACCTCGACCGCGGCCCCGGTGGCGGCGCGCACCGCCTCCACCGTGCGCCGGAAGTGCTCCGCGCCGCCGTCGGGGAGATCGTCGCGCGTGACGCTCGTGATCACGACGTGCGCGAGCCCCAGGCGCCGGGCCGCCTCGGCGACGCGCTCGGGCTCGTCGGCCTCGAGGGCCTCGGTCTTGCCGCGCGGCACCGAGCAGAATCCGCAGGGACGCGTGCAGACGTTGCCGAGGATCATGAAGGTCGCCGTCCGCGCCGACCAGCACTCCAGCCGGTTGGGGCACTTGGCCGACGAGCAGACGGTCTCAAGGCCCAGTTCCGCGATCAGGCCGGCGGTCTCGCCATGCCCCCCGCCCGGCGCGAGATTCTGCCGCAGCCAGGGGGGCAGGCGCCGCCCCGGCGCGGCGGCCGGGACGGTGGCGCACGACGCCGCCGTGGCCGGCGTGGCGCCGTCGACGATCGGCAGCGGCGCGAAGGGGCGGGAGTCGTCAGCCGACACTGCGGAACACCTCGCGGGAATCGCCCCCGGAGCGGAGCGGGAGGGGGAAGCCCGACTGCACGTGGCAGGATGGGAAAGCGTAGGCGTCGACGAGCTGTTCGACGAGGGCGGAGCGGGCGTCCTGGAGGCGCACGCGGCGGCGCACGTCGGCCTCGACGCTCGACATCGCCGCGCCGTCGCGCGGCCGCCCGCAGGCGGTGCGCACGCGGCGGCCGGCGGCCGGCGGCGGGGTGACGTTGAGCCAGGCGCCGTGGCTCGACACCCCGCGGCGCACCGCCATCCCCACGGCGGCGAGGAGGCCGACGCGGCCGAACACGCCGTGCCGGCCGGAGTCGCGTGCCACCGGGCAGCGCAGGCGCCGCACCGCCTCCTCGAGCCCCGTCTCCATGCGTTCGACGAGGCCGCCGGCGTCGCACGGATCGAGCCCCAGATCGGTGAGCCGGGCGAACAGGGCCACGTGCACCTGCCCGGGATAGTGGAGGATGGCGCCGCCGCCGCGGCCGATGAAGCGCAGCGGCGTCCGCTCGCGCGACAGCTCCTCGTCGGTGAGCTCGACGTCGAAGCGCGAGCCGAGCCGGCCGACCGTGATCGACGGCTCGAGCTCGCAGATCACGAGCGTCGGAGGCCTGCCGTCGGGCTCCGAGACGTCCCACGCCAGCCGCTCCCCCATCGCGCCCCAGGCGTCGAGGCCGATCGTGCCGGCGAGCCAGACCATCACCGGGCGCCGCGCGGGGCGGGAGGCGCGACGGGCAGGCACGGCGGCGCGGGGCGGCGGGTCCATGCAGACGTTTCTAGCAGCCCACCCCACCGTCCCGCCACGGGGCGGCCCCCGGGCCGCTCACTCCCCGCCGAGCGGGCGGATGCGGATGTTGCGGTAGCGGATCGTGCCCGTCATCCCCCCGTGGATCTGCAGCGCGATCATGCCCGCGCGGGCGATCCCGGCGTCGGGATCGGTCCAGTCGACCGTCTCCACGCCGTTGAGCTCGAGGCGGATCCGGTTGCCCTCGGCGCGGATGCGGTAGGCATGCCAGCCGTCGACGCCGCCCGCGAGTGCCGCGGCCACCATCCGCTCCGCCGGCACCGCCAGGAGCTTGTTGCGCCGGCTCTCGTCGTAGAGGGCGCCGAAGTACCCCGGGCCGATGTCGGCCTGGTACCCGCTCACCTCGTGGTGGTTCGGGATCCGCACCGAGCGGAACTGCACGCCCGCGTTGCCCGCGGCGCTGGCCTCGAGCTTGTATTCGAGGCGCAGCTCGAAGTCGCCGTACGTCGCGTCGGTGGCGAGGAACTCGTTCCGCGGCGCGGCCGCGTCGGGCGAGCCGGCGACGATCCCGCCGTCCTCGACACGCCACACGTCGAAATCGCCGTTCCAGCCGGCGAACGACCGGCCGTCGAAGAGCGGCACGAAGCCCGGCGCCTCGGCGCGCGCGGAGCCCGCCGCCGCGACCAGCGCGCCGAGCAGTGCGGCGGCCAGGGCGACCGGCGGCAGGGGCGACGGGGAAAGCCTGGGCGTGCGGCGCATGGTGGCGTCTCCGGGAGGGTGGGGGCGATCCGCCCCGCCGGGGGCGATGATAGCCGAAGGACGCGCGCGGCCCCTACGCGTCGCCGTCGGGCCGCGGCGGCGCCGGATCGAGCGCGGCGCGCAGGTCCTCCCAGCGCATCGGCCGCCAGGGCACCGCCTCCACCGGGGTCGCGAGGGGGCGGATGTCCGGCGCGTCGGACGAGCGGCGGTCGAGCTCCTGGTCGACCGACTGCCCGAGGCGCTCGAGCCACTCGGGAATCTCCACCCCGGAGCCCCCCGCCACGCCGATGAAGCCCTCGGCCCTGGCCTCGAAGCGGGCCCCGGCCCCCTCGGGGGCGCCGCTGCACAATTCGCGCACCGCCGGCTCCACCAGCGCCTCGAGGTCGTCCTGCTCGAGGACGGCGCTGAAGGGGCGCCGGAGCCGGTCGGCCACCGACGCCAGGCGCACGCCCCACTGCGCCTCGAGCTTCCCCAGGCGCTCCACGATCCCGGCGGCGGTGTCGTGCGTCTCGTCGCGCAGCCGGCCGCGCCAGGCTTCCGCCGCCCCCGGCACGCCCCGGCGCGCCAGCACCCGGTGGGCCATGTTCACCGGCCGCAGCGTCCAGGCGATCCGGTCGTACTCCGCCTTGAGGCGGAGGAAATCGAGGAACACGTGGAGAAACTCCCCCCGGTCGGACTGGGTGGTGGTGGAGTTCCAGTCGCGGTACTCGGCGTGGTTCTCCGCCACGCACTCGAGCGCCAAACGGATCCGGGCCACGGCGGTGCGCATCGGGAGCACCCCGGAGGCCAGATCCTCGAGCAAGCGGCGCGGGCGCAGCGGCACCGTCACGTCGGCGGGCTCGCCGGCGTGGCGCTCGACGAGATCCTCGAGCCAGCGCCGCACGCCGCCGCGGAGGATCCCGCGCAGCGACGGCGGCACGAGGAAGTGCTGCGTGAACAGCCCCGCGCCGTAGGTCTCGATGAACTCGCCCAGCGCCGAGAAGGCGCGCTGGTCGCGGACGCGCTCCAGGATCGAGAGGCGCAGCTGGCGGGCGTGCGTGGTCCAGGTGTCGAGGAGGCGCGGCACGAGCAGCGAGAGGCCGTCGAGGATCCGCTCCGTGACCAGCGCCGTCGGGGGGGCGGTGCCGTCGGCGTCCACCTCGGCGGCGCTGGTCACGATCCGCTCCACCAGCGCCGTGGCCGCCGCCTCGAACACCCGGTCGAACTCGCTCACCGTCGCCCGGCCGGGCGGGCGGTGGGCCTCGAGCGCCTTGGCGACGTGCACGAGCCCCGACGTCTCGGCCACCATCCCCAGCCGCGGCAGGCAGGCGACGAGGCGCTCGAGGAGTCGCTCGCGCGAGCGGGCGGCCACGATCCGATCCGGCCGGCCGCCCCGGGCCAGCGGCACGTACAGCACCGCGCGCCCGGCGAGCCGCCGGCGCACGACCCCCAGCCAGGCCGCCGCGACCGCCGCGTCGCCCGCCAGCAGCGCCGCGAACAGTCGCCCCACGGCGCCGCGCCGACCGGCGCGGTCCTTGCCGGGCAGGGCGGCGGGGCGCCCCACGTGCCGCCGCGCCGAGAGCATCCACGAGGCCTCCGCCCCCTGCACCGCGGCCTCCACGAGACGTTCCGCGGCGGCGTCACGCTGCCAGCGGATGCGGTCGGCCTCGGAAGCCGGCGTGCCGGCCGGCGGATCGACGGCCGAGGCCACCACCACCCGCGCCGCGGCCACCAGCGCCCGCCGCACGCGCCGCAGGTGCAGCCCCCACGCCGCCACGGCGTCGAGTTCGGCGGCGTCCGGCGCGGTGCCCGCGGCGACGTCGGCGGCGGAGAGGGTGGCGAGCGTGTCGCGGAGGAGGCGGAAGAGGGCGCCGAGAAACTCCGCCGCGTGCTCCACCTCGGCCAGCTCGCCGGGGGTGCCGCCCCCGTCGACGTCGAGCATCCCGCCGTCGACGCCGTCGTCGGTGGAGTCGCGCCACACCATCGACTCGTAGGCCGAGGCGACGCTCTCCGCGGCGTCGCTCCCCTCCTCGTCGCGTTCCTCGTCGCCGCCGTCGCCGGAGCCGCCGCGCGCGCCGCCGCGGGCGTCGTCACGGCGCGGGCGTTCGGCGAAGCGCTCGACGGCGTCGGCGATGCCGGAGGTGTTGGCCTCGACGAGCTCCAGGAAACGGCGCACGCGGTTGCGGCCGGCCGGGGAGCGGTCGGCGGTGGCCGAGGCGAGCCACTTGCCCGCCGCCGCGAGCCAGGTGGCGCCGAGGCGCTCCACCTCCACCCCCTCCAGGAGCGACGCCCAGTGCACGAGCAGCCCCATGGCGCCGTCGAGATCCCCTTCGCGGAGCAGCGCCTCGGCGGCGTGGGCGTGGCTCTGCGGCGAGGAGAACTCCGCCACCGCGCCGCGCCAGAAGCCCGGCGGCGGCGGGGAGGGGGCGGTCTCGCGCCGGCGTGCCAGCGCCCCGATCACCTCCCGCGAGGAGACGAGCAGCTCGCGGCCGGAGAGGTGCGGCACGCCGCCGACGGTGGTGGTGGCGTGGCGGTCCCACCAGGCCGCGAGCCGCTCGCAGGCGGCCCCGGCGCGGGCCACGAGATCGGCGGGCCCGTCGAGGCTCGCCGCACGCCACACGCCGGCGTAGCCCTCGAGGATCGAGCCCACCGTGGCCACGAGGTCGTCGACGCGCGGATCGGCGAGGCTCTCCCCGCCGGGCTCGTGGAGGGGAAACTGGCCGGAGAAGCCGAGGATGTTCCAGGGATCGACCGCGGCGCCGCACCCCACCGCCCGGAACAGGGTCTCCGTGGCCCCGTCGAGGGCGTCGAGCGCGGCGCCGAGATCGCCGACCGAGCCCCCCGTGGCACGGTGCCGCGCCGCCACCACCAGGCTCGTGATCCGGGCGAACAGGCGCGCCGACGCGGCCGGCACGAGGCTCGCCATGCGTTCGGCACCGCCGGCCCGTCCCAGGCGCGCGAACACCCCCGCCAGGGCCACCGCCTCCACCTGCCGGGCCCGGCGCCCGGCCAGGAGCGTGTTGATGTGGCGCCGCACCCCTCCGAAGGGCTGCCGCAGGCGGGCGGTCTCCTCGTCGAGCCGCGCCCGGTGCGCGGGGGGGAGCGTGCCGAGCATCCAGCGGTAGAACTCGTCGCGGTAGCCGGCGATGCGCGGCAGGAGCTCCGAGAGCGGGGCGGTCGCCAGGTGCGCGCCGGGGCCGTGCCCCGACAGCCCCGATGCCATCAGCATCACGCCGGCGAGTACGGCGCCGGCCTCGAGCCGCAGCTCGTCGGCCCGGCCCGCCTGGCCGTCGCGGCCCGCGGCGGCGTCGGGCCAGGAGAGGATGCCGTCGAGCGTGGCCTGCTGGACGACCATCCTCCGGTAGCGGCCGCGCTGGTCGATGCGCGCCGGATCCCACAGGCCGAAGAGGTAATTGGGGCGACTGGCGGCCGGGTGGAGGAAGTCGAAGGCGCGAGGGTCGATCGCCAGCTCCTCGAGGGCGTCGAGCTCGAAATCGGCCTGGCGGAGGAGCGTCTCGGGGGCCACGCGGAGGATGTCCACGGCGCTCGACACAAGCGCCCGATAGCGGCCGTGCGCCACCCCCGCCCCGGCCACGAACACCGGCACCGGCCGGACGCGCTCGTGGGGGTAGGGATCGGAGAGGCGACCGTTCTCGAGCGCCGCCACCGGACGCCAGCCGACGTAATCGTTGAGCCGCGCCACGGCGCGCTCGACCGCGTCCGCCGCGCCCGGCCCGCCGCCGGCCAGCAGCGCCTGCGCCGCCGCCATCACGAAGAAGGGGCGCTCGACCGCGCCCGGGGGCTGGTGCTCGAGGAGATCGGCGTGGAAGCGGCGGTAGGCGGGGAGCAGCTCGCCGAACACGCGTGCCAGGGCGCCCCGCGCCTGATCGACGTCGCGGAAGGCGGGCTCCGACGCGGCCAGCGTGGCCAGCCGGCGCTCGAGCAGGGCGGCCGCCTGATCGGCGGCGTCCGGGCGCTCGCCGTCCGGCTCGAACGCGGCGTAGAGCTCCGACATCGCGCGCCAGGCGGCGGGGTCGAAGGCGCCGGAGGAGAAGTTGAGATAGCCGAGGACGACGGCCGCCGGATCGGCGGCCCGCTCTGCTTTGGGATCCGTGGACATCGCCCGGGCGTCCTCCGTCCACCCCGGTGACGCAGCGGGGAGTCGGGCCATCCTAACTGCCCGTGGAACAAGTGATCCATGACCTTTTCCCGTTCCGGCCACCCTGGAAAACCGTGGCCTTCCGCACTGACCGCCGCGCGCCCGGTGCCACGGCACCCTCACCACCTCCCGCGCACGGGCCCCCCGCGGCCGCGCACGACCGGCAGGATCGTCACCACCGGCCCGACCCCCCCTCTCGCGCCGGCACCGCGCCCCCGACGCCGGAGCCCTCCGGCCGCCGCCGCGGAGGCCGGGGGTATGGTTGCTGCGGGGATCGTCCTCCCCCGTCGGCGTCGTCGCAGGAGTCCGCATCGATGGCTCGTTCGTCCCCCCTCCGCCTGTTCGGCCTCCCGGCCGCCTTCGCCGCCGCCGCCCTGGCCTCGGCCCCCGTGGCGCTGCCGCTCTCGGCGGCGCGGGCCGGCGGCATCTGCGGCACGCTCGCCGACGAGCTCGCCGCCGAACGCGCGGGCCTGGAGGTGGAGTGGCGCGTGTCATTGCCCGTCGACCACACCCAGGGGGGCATCGAGCACGTCCTGTTCGGCGACGGGATCGTCGTCGTGCAGACGGGCGACGGCGGTGTCCACGCCATCCACACCGGCCCCGTGACGCCCGACGGCCGCTGCAATCCGCAGGTCATCTGGTCGGTGCACCTCGGGTCCCCCGGACAGCCGATCGTGACCGCCACGGTGACCTCCGATCTGGTCGTCGTGCCGCGTGGCAACGAGCTCTACGCCCTCGAGCGATCCAGCGGGCAGCTGCGCTGGCAGCGCCACATGCCCCGCTCGCCGATCGCCGGCGGCGCCGGCGTGGGCGGATGGATCCACCAGCCGGAGGGATCGGCGACGATCCTCCGCCTCCCCTCCAATCCCTGGCAGGACACCGGTGTCGGCGCCGCGAGGCCGGCCGCCGGCGCGCGGGCGGTGGCCGACAAGGCCACGCGCACCGGCAAGGGCAAGCCGGCGTCGCAGCTCACGGCCGCCGAGAAGCGCGCCCGGATGGAGGCCACCGAGGGCCTCGAGCCGCTCGAGCTCCGCGCCGGCGGGATCATCGAACGCGACATGCTGCCCTTCGGGGAAGGCGTCGTGTGGACCGCGCGCGACGGCACGGTGGTCTCCCTGCAGCAGGGGGAGCGCGGGTGGGTGCGCGAGGAGTTCTCCCTCGACAGCCCCCAGGCCGGCCCGATCGCCGTCCGCGGCGACTCGATCTTCGCCACCACCACGGCGCGCGACGTGGCGCGCATCGATTCCCTCGACGCCGGATCGGAGCTGCGGGTGGCGTGGCGGGCGCTCCTCGACGGGCAGCCGGAGGAGGACGGTCCGTTCCTCGCCGGCGACCGGCTCATCGTGTCGCTCGGTGAGGACGGCCTGCGCTGCTACTCCACCGAGACCGGCGACCTCCTGTGGGCCAACCGCTGCCCCGGGCGCATCCTGGCGGTGATGGGGGGGAGGATCTGGACCGAGGACCGGACCTCGCATCTCTCGAGTTTCGATCTGGCCAGCGGCGAACCGCTGTCGCAGTACTGCTTCGGCCCCTTCACGCACATCGTCGTCAACCGGACCACCAACCGCCTCATCCTCGCCAGCGATTCGGGCACGATCGTGTGTCTGAAGGCGAAGGGGGACGGCGCGCCGGTGAGCTGGTCGGGGGTCGAGCCGCTGCCGGAGCCCGAGGCGGAGGCCGCGCCCCGCCCCGCCGCACCGCGTCCCCAGCCGCCGGAGCACCTCGAAGGCGATCTCTTCGACGCGGCCGACGACGAGCCGGCGATGGACGACGAGCCCGCCATGGACGACGAGCCCGCCATGGACGACGAGCCGGCCATGGACGACGAGCCCGCCATGGACGACGAGCCGGCCGAGGGGGACGATCCGTTCGGCGCGCCGGCCGACGGCGACGACCCCTTCCAGACGCGCGATTCCTGAGCCGCGGCGTTCATCGGCCGCGCAGCCCCGACATCGGCACGCGCCGCCGCGGATCCTGCCGCCAGCTCGCCGCCAGCAGTCCGTAGAGCTCCTCGTCGTGGCGGGCCAGGAGATGCGGATCCTGGAAGAAGCATTCGCTCGCCACGGCGAAGAACTCCACCGCCCCGTCGGCGGCGTAGTCGTCGAGGGCCACGGCACGCCCCTCGTCGAGGGCCTCCTCGAAGCGCTCGCGACAGCCCGCCAGCCGCGCCCGCCAATCGCGTGCGTCGACGCCGCGCGGCAGCGGCGGCACGCCGTCGATCGTGCCGTCGAGGGCGTCCACGAGATGGGCGAACTCGTGGATCACCACCGATCTGGCGCCGTCGAGCAGCCGCCCGCCGCGGCGCACCGCGGGCCAGGAGAGGAGCACGCTCCCGCCGGTCCAGGCCTCCCCCAGGCGCCGTTCGCGCCACTCCAGATGCGCCCCGCCGTCGAGCGGCACCGCCTTGCGCCCCGCCCAGTCGCCGGGGTAAACGAGCACCGAGCGGAGGGTGTCGAAGTACTCCTCGGGGAAGCCGAGCGTCACCAGGCCCGCCTGCCCGGCCACCGAGAGCCGCACCTCGTCGTCGATCGCCTGGCCGCCGCAGCCCTCGAAGCGCTTCTCCTCGAGAAACACCGCGATCCACTCGCGCCACAGCCGCCCCTCGGCGGCGTCGAGCCATGCCCCCTGCCGGCAGAGGCGCAGCAGCGCCTCCTCGGCATCCGGCGGCAGGGGGCGCCCGCGTGCCGCGCGTCGACGCCGCGCGCGGAGCCAGGAGAAGAGCATGGCACGGGCGCCGGCCGGCGGCGGGCGCGACGGTTTCGGGATCAGGGCCGGGGCACGTTCGGCATGATCTCGAACTTGTACAGGTTGAGATTCAGTGCCAGGAAGATGCAGCCGATCGCCAGGGCGATGAACGAGAGGAGGAGCATCGCCGTGTAGACGTTCATCGGGGGACGGGTCGAATCGTTGGCCATGGCAGGCGACTCTCCTCGGATACCGCTTCTCGGATCAGGCGCGGAGCCGGGTGGCGACGCGGTCGCCGCGCTGGATCACGCCGCGGACGAACTCACGCACCACCACCGCCACCGCCCGGTCGGCCTTCACGCTCACCACGCGGACACGGCCGAGATACTGGTCGTTGCGGTAGACGTCGAGTTCGTGACCGACCTGCACCCCGTCGTCGCCGCCGATCGACAGCTCGATCGAGTCGTCGACCACGTTGGTCACCACGCCGTCGATCTTCGGCACCGAGTCACGCGGCAGGCTGTCGATCGAGAGGCCGTTCTGCTGGAGGAGCAGTCGGGCGTTGGCCACCTGCTTCTCGAGCTGCGCCTTGCGCTCGCTGGCGATCGCCAGGAACGATTCCTTCTCGTGCAGCTCGGAGGCGAGCTTGGCCGCCCGGTCGACCTGCTCGTCGACCTTGTCCTGCTGCGAGCGGACCTCGGCACGCAGGTCGTCGACCACCTTGGCGGCCCCCTCGAGCTCGAGGCGGGCGGCGGCGAGCTCGGCCTGGGCCTTCTCGCGCTCCAGTTCCCGGGCCTCCTTCTCCTTGCGGAGCACCTCGAGGTCCTTGTTCTTCTCCTCGAGCGCCGTCTGGATCTTGGCCACCACCTGATCGCGGGCCGCCTCCGAGGCCGCCACCTCGGCCTGCAGCCGCGAGATCTCGGCGGTGAGCGTGGTGCGCTCCTTCTTCGCCTCGTCGAGCTGCGCCCGGTAGCCGAGCGACTTGCCCGCCTGGACCTGCTCGCGGGTGCGCATGATCTCGTCGCGCCAGTTGGTGTGCGTCGAGTACAGGGCCACCGCGAAGCTCATGAACACGAGGCTCATGATGAACAGCGCGAAGACGAAGATCTTGCCGATGGTGTTCATGGCCTGCCTGCGGCGGTCGCGGTCGGTCGTTCCCCCGGGGCGCGGTCGCGGGCCGCGCAATCCGGTTTTTCAAGTATTTGGTGGATCGGCAGGGGGGTCAACGATCCTGCAACCCGTCGCCGCCGCCGGTCATGGACGGCAGGGTCTGGGCAGCCGTCAGGGTCGCGGCGCGGCTGGCCGCCGCGGCCCGGACACGTGATTCCAGCGCCGCCAGGAGGACGAGGAGCCCCACCAATCCGGCACACGTCGCCGGGGCGACCGGGCCGACGGCCAGCCAGGGGCTCACCCGGCCGTCGGGGTGGAGACGGCGACGGATCGTGCCGGTGGCCCGCCGCGGACCGCGTTCGAGCAGCCGGCCGCAGCCGTCGATGGCGGCGGAAAACCCGGTGTTGGCGGCGATGGCCAGCGGCGTGCGCACCTCGACGGCGCGGAACATCCCGCAGGCCAGGTGCATGTCGAGCTCGCTCGACCCCCAGAACCAGCCGTCGTTGGTGAGGTTCACGAGGACGTCGGGGCGGGCCCCGGCGGCGGCCAGGACGTCGACCACCCCGCGGATCGCGTCCGGCAGCGCCGTCTCGTAGCAGATCGTCGGCGCCACCCGCAGCCCCGCCACGGTCACCGCCACCGGCGCATCCCCCGCCGTCAGCCCGACCGGCAGCGGGGTGAGCCGCTGGAGGAGCGGGAAACGGTCGGCCAGCGGCACCGCCTCGCCGAACATCACCGGAAACATCTTGTCGTAGCGGCCGATCGGCGTGCCGGAGGCGTCGAGGAACAGGGCCGTGTTGTAATGAAGCGTGGCCTCGAGGCCGGCGGCGGGCACCTGCTGGCGGTCGACCCCCACCAGCCAGGTCGCACCGTACCGCCGGGCGTGGGCCGCGAGCGGGTCGAGGCGGTCCTGCTCGAGGATCGCCCTGGAGCGTGCCTGCCGCGAGGCGTCGCTCTCGCCGTCGGAGGTGCCGCGGGGGCCGACGACGCGTTCGACCACGTCCTCCGGGAGGCGGCAATCGGCGTCGATGCCGATCACCGGCCAGCGCCACATGGTCTCCGGCCAGACGATCAGATCAGGGCGCGGACCGTCGCCGAGCGCGGCCCGCGTCAGGCCGTCGTATTCCTCGAGGACCCGGGCCGCGGCCTCCGGGTCGTGCTTGAGCTCGGTGTCGATCGATCCCTGCACCAGGAGCACGTCGAGGGAGCGCGGATCGGCGGGCGCCCCGGCGATCCGCCAGCGGCCGTACCCCAGCGCCCCGCCGAGCACGAGCCCGGCCGCGAGCAGCCCCGCCGCGGCGCGCCGCGGCGTGACCGCGCCCCGCACGGTGCCGGACGCCGTCACCAGGGCGGCCGCCGCCAGCACCACGATCGCCCCCACCGCCGGCGCGCCCCCCCAGTCGGCCGACTGCAGCAGCGTCGTCCAGCGCCATTGGGTGTGCCCCAGGCTCCCCAGCGTGAAGCCGCCGAGGATCGTCCCGCGCAGCTGCTCGCATCCCGCCCAGGCGAGCGCCGCCGCCGCCTCGATGGGCCAGCCGTGGCGGACCACCAGACGCCGCGCCGACCACACGAACAGCGGCAGGAAGAGGCCGAGGTAGGCCGACAGGGCCACCCAGCCGATCGAGGTCGCCGGATGCGGCAGCCGCAGCCAGTGGACCGCGAGGAGCCAGTGCACCAGTCCCCCGAGCCAGAGCGTCGCCCAGGGCCGCCGCGCGGCGCCGCAGCCGTCGCGCACCACCAGGAGCCAGGGCACCGGCGCGACCCAGGCGAGCATCCACAGCCCGGCCGGCGGCTGCACGAGGAACATCGCCAGCGCCCCGCCGAGCGCCCGCACCAGGAGGGCGCGACCGTCGCGGCGCGCCGCGGCCGCCGGCGCGTCCATCAGCCCGCCGTCCCTTCCGCGGGCGATTCCGGGTCGGTGGCGGCGATCTCGGCCACCACGGCGCCCGGGGCCACGACGTCGTCCTCGTCGACGAGGAGTCGCACCAGCCGCCCCGTCGCCGGGGCGCCGAGGTCCACCGTCACGCCGCCGGCGAGGATCTCGGCGACGCGGTCCCCCTCCACGACCTCGCTCCCCTCGGGCACCAGCCACAGCGAGAGGACGAGCGTCATCCCGGCGCAGCCCAGGTCGGGGACCACGATCCGCGCGGTGGCCCCGCCGTCCACCGGCGGCAGATCGGCCCCCGGGGCGTTCACTTCTGCTCCCGCAGCCACTGCAGCACCACGCTCCCCACGGCCTCGAGCGACTCCCCCGAACAGGCGTCGGCGGTGTCGCGGGTGGTGTGCCACGCCGGATAATCGAAGTCGATGACGTCGGCGGTGGGGATCTTGCCGATGTTGCGCAGCGGCAGGTGGTCGTCCTCCACGGTGTGCCGCGGCCTGGGGACGAACTGCCGCACGCCCAGGCGCCGCGCCACGTCCCACACCTCCTCCACGACGGGCCGGGTGTCGGGCCAGCCGAGGCTGTTGACCTCCTGCCAGATCTGCAGATCGGCGTCGGCCACCATGTCGAGCACGAGCCCCGCCCGGTAGGCGTGGGCCACCTCGCCCGACTTCCGCCCTGCCGCGTACTTCCGCGCGAAGTGGGTCGACCCGAGGAAGTAGGGATCGCGCGGGCCGAAGACGTACTCCTCGGCGTCGAAGAGGACGAAATCCACCCCCACGGGGCCCTCGAGGGCCGCCATCGCGGCGGCCAGTTCCATCAACAGCGCCACGCCGCTGGCGCCGTCGTTGGCGCCGACGAACTCCCCGCGCGGATTGTCGGGGTCGCGATCGGGGAACGGCCGCGTGTCGTAGTGCGCGCCCAGGACGATCCGGTCGGTGCGTTCGGGATGCCATTCGACGACGAGGTTCTCCATGTCCACCGGCTTGCCGGTGCGCCGATCGCGGATCCGGAAGGCCTGCCGCGTGACCGTGCCCCCGGCCTTCGTGAAGTGCGCGACCACCAGCTCGCGCTGCTTGAGCAT
>CAISKG010000578.1 GCA_903885855.1 uncultured Planctomycetaceae bacterium | reverse complement strand
GATCTCGCGGGTCGGCATCGGCGGCCGCGGCGCGCAGGGCGTCGGCCGCCGGAGCGGCCGCCGTCCCGAGGCGCGAGAGTGCCCAGGCGGCGCGCTGCCGCACCTCGCAGGGAGTGGCCGGGGCGAGCCGGGCGGCGATGGCCGCGACGGCCGGCGCGGCGGCGGCGCCCGTGCGCCCCAGGAGCGTCAGCGCCCAGTAGGCGGTGAGCGGGTCGGCGGAGCCGACCAGGCCCGTGATCGGCGCGAGGCTTCCCTCCGGCGGCGCGCCGAGGCCCTCGAGCGCGGCCACCGCCCACTCGCGGACCGAGTCGTCGGGGTCGGCGCAGGCGCCGAGCAATTCGACGGCGGCCGCGGCGGCCTCTGCGCCGGCCTGCGCGAGCCCCTCGGCGGCGCGGGCGCGCAGGGCCGCGTCGGTCGAGCGCAGGTCGGCGGCGAGGCGGCGGATGTCGGCGGTGGGCCGATCGGCCATGGGGCGTCCCCGGGGCGCGGGGAGCCTCTCCCCGCGGAGCGTCTCATCGGCCGGGGAGCGGGGCGATCATCACCCCACCCGGCGGCGGTGCGCCGCCGGCGGGGGGCAGGAGGGGAATCGCCGAGTGGACAGGGGCGGAATCGAACCGCCGACACATGGATTTTCAGTCCATTGCTCTACCAACTGAGCTACCTGTCCAGAGCCTCCGGAGTTTAGCCGACGGCCGGGTGGAATCGAAGCCCCGGGCGGAATGCCCGGCCGCGGCCGGCGGTCAGGATTTTCCCGCCGTGCCGACGGTGAGGAAGGCGAGGAACGAGGCGACGAAGGCCAGGATGCCGATCACCAGCGGGCCGCCGACCGTGGGGAGCAGGCCGGCCAGCGCGGGAAACGCCAGCCGCAGCATCACCACCACCATGGCGGCCGCCAGCCCCACGGCCACGGAAAGCGCGAAGGCCACCGGCACCGCCGCCGAGAGCGGCCCGGAGAGGAGCCGGCGGAAGGCGGGGCGCGCGGGGGAGGAACGCAGGTCGCCGCCGGATGGCAGCGAGGGCCATTCCCAGCTCGACGGGCCGCCGTCGCCGGAGGAGGCGTAGAGCGACTCCGCGCCGCTGCCCGAGCGCCGGGAGGAGCGGCCGGCGGGAGCCTGGATCCCGGAGGCGTAGCCGCTCGACCCGCTGGCGGAGACGTTGGGTTCGCCGGGGGAGGCGTCGCCGTCGCCCCGGCCTCCCCGCTTCCGCGCCCGTCGGCCCATCGGCACCGGCACCTCGGGCGTCCAGGGGCGCAGCCACTCGATGACCGCCTCGGGAGTGCCGATGCGCAGCACCGGATCCTTCTCCATCATCGAGTCCACGACGCGGCAGAAGGCCTCGCTCACGCCGGGGGCGAATTGGCGGATCGGCGCCGGGGCCTCGTGGAGCTGCCGGCGCGCCTTGTCCTGGCGGGTGCCGCCGGGAAACGGCACCTGTCCGGCGAGGACGAAATACAGCGTGCAGCCGAGCCCGTAGACGTCCGCGGCCGGCCCCACCCCGTCGGGCGCGCGGATCTGCTCCGGAGCCATGTAGTCCATCGTGCCCACCACGCGGCCGAGGCGGGTCGATTCCGATTCGAGCACGGAGCCCGCCAGACCGACGTCGAGGAGCTTGGCGATCCCCGCCGGCGTGACGAGGATGTTGCCCGGCTTCACGTCGCGGTGCACGAGCCCCTGGGCATGCGCGTAGGCCAGCCCGCGCGCGACCTGGCAGATCACGCTCGCGGCCGCGACCTCGTCGAGCGTGCCGTAGCGCAGCACCTGCTTGCGCAGATCGACCCCCTCGACGAGCTCCGTGACGAGGTAGTAGACCTTGCCGTCGTGGCCCGCATCGAGCGCCCGCACGAGGTTGGGATGGTCGAGCCGCCCGAGCATGCGGATCTCGCGCCGGAAGGCCGCCTCGGTGTCGGGCGTGCTCTTGGCACGCGGCAGCACCTTCACCGCCACCTCGCGTCCCATCATCGCGTGCTCGGCCTTGAAGACCTGCCCCATCCCCCCCTGCCCCAGGAGGTCGAGGATGCGGTACTGGCCGAGCGTCAACTTGCGGTGGCCGGCGAGGATCTTCGTCGCCTGGAAGCGTGTCAGGTCGCCCCGTTCGACGAGCACGTCGGCGACCGCCTCGTCCCAGCGCTCGGCCGAGACGGCGGGATCGAGCGCGGCGCCGACCGCGTCCTCGGCGGAGTCGATCGCCTCGCGCCCGATCAGACCGCTGGCCAGGGCCGTCTCGCGGAAGCGCGCGGGGGCCCCAGCCGGCATCCCGCCGGACGGCGCATCTTCCCGGTCGTCCTCGTCCCCCACCGACGTCATGCGTTCAACCTACCCTGCCGGAAGCAGGGGGGGGAACCTCTTCCGCCAGGAGGCCGGCAGCGGCACCTCCAATGCCACCGGTCGGCCGGTCGCCGGGTGGCTGAACGCCAGCCGCCGGGCGTGGAGTGCGATCCCTTCCGGAAACGGCAGGCGGGCCCCGTAGCGGCGGTCCCCGACGATCGGGCAGCCCCGGGAGGCCAGCTGGATGCGGAGCTGGTGCTTGCGGCCGGTTTCCGGGGAGAGTTCGACGAGCGACACCTCCCCCGCCCGGCGCACCACCCGGGCCCGCATGCGGGCAAGCGTGCCCGGCTCCCGGGGCGTCCCCGGCTCGCCGGGATCGGCGTCGCCATCGGCATCGGGCTCGGCGGGCAGGCGCCCCCGCCCCCGCGGGGCGGCCGCGGGCACCTCCGGAAGCCGGTCGATCCACTCCACCCACTGCCCGAGCGGTGCGGGGAAGCGGCCCTCGACGACGGCGGCGTATTCCTTGGTGACGGTGCGCTCGCGGAACTGCTCGGCCAGTGCCGCGGCCGCCGCGCTCGTCTTCGCGAAGACCACCACGCCCGACACGGGCAGATCGAGACGGCTCACGACCCCCACGAATGGACGGGTGGCGCGGGCCCGGGCATAGAGACTGTCGCCCCCCGCGGCCGCGTGCGCGGTGGGGATGCCGGCAGGCTTGACCACGCCGAGGAGATGCTCATCCTCGTGGAGGATCTCGAGACCGCCGCGGAGAGGCGCCATGGCAGGAAAGACCCGGAGGATCGTGCTCGCCAGCCGCTCGCCGCGGCGGCGCGAGCTGGCGCTCGGTGCCGGCTGGGAGGTCGACCTCCACCCCCCGGCCGACGACGCCGAGGCCGGGGCCGCGCCCCGGGGCCGCCAGGAATCCCTCGAAGCCTACGTCGTCCGCCTGGCGCGGGCAAAAGCCGACGCCGTCGGCGGCATGGGCGTCACCGGCGCGATCCTCGCCTGCGACACCCTCAGCGAGGTCGACGGCGCGGCGCTCGGCCAACCCGCCGACCGGGCCGACGCCCGGCGGATGCTCGAGGCGCTCTCCGGGCGGCGGCACCGCGTGGTGACGGGGGTGTGCCTCTGGCAGCGCCCGGAACTGGAGCCCCTGGTGGCCACCGACGAGAGCCTCCTCGAGATGGGGCCGCTCGACGAGGCCTTCCTGACCTGGTACCTCGACAGCGGGCTGTGGCGCGGCAAGGCGGGAGCGTGCGGATTCCAGGACGAGCGATTGCCGCTCGAGCTCGTGGCGGGCAGCGCGTCGAACGTCGTGGGGATGCCGCTGGAGCTGGTGGAGCGCCTTTTCGCCGAACGCGATCGGCTGATGGCGACGGCCGGCTGATCGCCAGGGGACGCCAGCTTCCGGCCGAGTCCCGGCCGAGTCCCGGCCGGCAGGCACGACCACGCGGCATCACCGGGAGACGGCCACCCCAAAAAAAGAACCGACCCCCGCGGGCGTGTGGCCCACGGGGGTCGGTGAATAAAAATCCGGCGATACCTACTCTCGCGCTTGTGGCACTACCATCGGCTCTGGAAGCTTAACTGCCGTGTTCGGGATGGGAACGGGTGTGACCTTCCAGATATGGTCACCGGATATTTCCGGAGCCCTGGGCCGCGAAGCGGCAGCCCTTCCTGTCGGAGGGGCCTGGCGTCGCGCCCCAGGGCGTTGTTTTGGTCGTGGTGTTGGCTGCTTCCCGATCGATCGGAAAGCACTCGATACGAGTGGTCAAGCATTCGTCCGTTAGTACCGGTTAGCTGAGTGCATTGCTGCACGTACACGTCCGGCCTATCAACCTGGTCGTCTTCCAGGGGACTTTCGGGCATAAGCCCTACGAAACCTCATCTTGGGGCGGGCTTCACGCTTATATGCTTTCAGCGTTTATCCGTTCCGTTCTTAGCTATCCAGCCGTGCCACTAGCGTGACAACTGGAACACCAGAGGAACGTCCTTCCAAATCCTCTCGTACTAAAGAAGAATCCCCTCAAGTTTCGTACGCCCACAGCAG
>CAISKG010000577.1 GCA_903885855.1 uncultured Planctomycetaceae bacterium | reverse complement strand
GTCCCGGACCGCGCCCGCACGGCTGCCACCGTCGAAGCCCCCCGGCCGCGCGCCGCCATCGAAGCCACCGGGTCGCGCGCCGCCATCGAAGCCACCGGGTCGCGCGCCACCATCGAAGCCACCCGGCCGCATGCCACCGTCGAAGCCACCGGGGCGCATGCCACCGTCGAAGCCACCCGGCCGCATGCCACCGTCAAAGCCACCGGGACGCATGCCACCGCCCCCGCCGTAGCCGCCGAAATGCGCACCCCCTCCGCCTCCCCCCATGTGGCCGCCGCCGCCGCCATGCCCGCCGCCACCGCCGTGGGCCTGCGCCGCGGGCGGGTCGACGACGTGCGTCGCCAGGGGGGCCACGATCGAGAGGGCGACGAGCGCTCCACGCACGAGACTGTCGGCGGCTTCGCGCATCATGGGGGCATCCTCGGGTCGGAAGAACGGGGGTGGTGTCGTCAGCGCTGGCGGGTGAGGTGGACGGGGTCACGATCGGGGAGGGGCCGGCCGTCGAGCGATCGCTCGATCGACTGCATCGTGCAGGTCCGCGGGCCGGTGGGCACGAGCACCTGCACCCAGCGGGCGACGTTCCCGGCGGCGCCGTCGGCGGTCGTGCCCACGTAGCGGCGGTTGAAGGCGGTGCCGTCGGTCTCCACGACCCCCTCGGCGCGGGCCCCGGTGGAGTCGAACACCCAGCTGCGCACGCTGCCGGTGGCCTTGTCGGGATGGATCAGCTCGACCACGTCGAGCTCCTCGCCGTCGGCGGCACGCGTGCGGATGCCCCCCAGGATCAGATGCCCGCCGGCGACGCGCTGGTAGGTGGCCTCGACGGTGCCGCCCGCGCCGGGGAGCGTCCCCTTCCAATTGCCCACCATCCAATCGAGCGCGTCGAGGGCCTCGACCTGGCTCGGCTCGACCACGCTCTCGGCGATCCGCCACACCCCCTCCTCGAGGACGCGCAGGCTGTCGAACCGCGTCTCGACCGGCCTGCTGCCCGGCTTCTCGGTGAACCGGATCGTGCCGCGGACGCGGGCCAGCGTGCCCCCGAGCGGCTTGACGCCGTCGAGGCGGATGGCGATCCGCGCGTCGGGATTGGCCTCCGCCCAGCGCCGCAGCGATTCGACGATCGCCTCGCGCCCCGCGACGCGGCCGCCCCCCTCGACGAGCTCGGCGTCGGCGGTCCACTGCCGGGCGAGATCGTCGAAGCGCCGCTCGTTGAACGCGGCGGCGTAGGCATCGCCGGCCGCGGCGAGCGCGGCGTCGCGCGGGGCGTCCGCCGCCGCCGCGGGGGCCCCGGCGAGGTTGGTCGTCGCCTCGCGCGGCGCCTGCCGCGGATCGGCCTGCGGCACCGGAGACTGCGCGGCGGCGCTGGCGGCGGCGAGTGCCACGGCGAGCGCCGCGGCCACGCGCGGACGGAGGGCTGACAGGGACATCGGGCTGGTCTCCGGCGTCGACGGGATCGGGGGACGCTCCCGAGCATAGCAGCCCGCGCGCCTCGAGCCCCGGCCGCGGCCGCCCCGATCACTCCGGCAGGGGAGCGAGGGCCCGCAGCCGCCCCGCCGTGCGCACGAATACCTTCCCGTCGGCCACCGCCGGGGAGGCCCGGCACTCCTCGCCGAGCGCCGTGCGGCCGAGAACCTCGAAGGCGTCCCCCGCGCCGATCACGATCACCTCGCCATCGGCCGAGACGTTGAGCACGGCGCCGCCGAGCGCCACCGGCGAGGCGGAAAAGTTGCCCCCCACGCGGCCCCGCCACTGGAGCGCCCCGGTGGCCGCGTCGACGCAGGTGACGACCCCGCGATCGCCCCACAGGACGAGCCGGTCCCCCACCGGCAAGGGCGAGGGGACGTACGGCGCGCTCGAGCGGTCGAGACGGTACACCTCCTCCGGCATCGCCGGGGCATCCGCCGCGGCCTTCGTGCCCGGCGGCACGCGCACCGCGACGAGCGTCGTGTCGCCGCCGCCGTCGCCGCAGGTGCCGACGACGAT
>CAISKG010000576.1 GCA_903885855.1 uncultured Planctomycetaceae bacterium | reverse complement strand
GCCGTCGACCCCGTCGGCGGTCGTGCCCGCCACGGCCGTGACGCCGGCGGACGCGCCCCGGGCGACGCCGACCCCGGCCGCCACGGCCCGTCCCGAAGCCCCCGCTCCGGCGGCGGCGACCCCGCGCACGTTCGCCGAGCCGCGGGCATCCGAGGCCGCCAAGCCGGCCGCCGAGGGTTGGGGACCGTCGCCGCTGCGGCGCTCCACCGACGCCGCATCTCCCGCCGCGGGCAGCGTGCTGGCCGAGAAGCCGATCGACGAGGCCGCCGTCAACACCCCGCCGCTCAAGGACATCGAGACGATCCCCGCGCCGCAGGCCAAGGAGCCCGTCGCCGACGCGCCGGCGATCGACTTCGGTGCGCCCGCCACCGCGCCGGCCACCGGGCCGTCGGTGTCGCCGCCGCCCCCGGCCGGCAGCGACAAGCCGGCCGCCGGCACGAGCAGCCGCCCCTCGCGCTTCATCGCGCCGGCCGGCGACCGGCGCACCTGACCGGGCCTCCCGCGGGCCCGTCCTCGGCTCCACCGGCCCCGCCCTGCGGGGCCGGTTTCGTTTCGGGCACTCTCGCGCGTCGCGGCACGGCGACGGCCGGTTGCCACTCCGCGCGGCAGGGGGTAGTTTCAGCGCCCCGTCTTCCGCGCCGGCCGCGATCCGCCGGCCGGACCGCCCTTCCCTGGGAGCCCGCCGTGAGCAAGCCCGGCACGATCAAGGTCCTCGGCCCCGTCGTCGAACTCGACGGCGACGAGATGACGCGCATCATCTGGAAGTTCATCAAGGACCAGCTGATCCTCCCCTACCTCGACCTGCGGCTGGAGTACTACGACCTCTCCATCCAGCACCGTGACGCCACCGGCGACCAGGTGACGATCGACGCTGCCGAGGCGATCCTCAAGCACGGCGTGGGCGTGAAGTGCGCGACGATCACCCCCGACGAGGCGCGGGTGGAGGAATTCAGCCTCAAGAAGATGTGGAAGAGCCCCAACGGCACGATCCGCAACATCCTCGGCGGGGTGATCTTCCGCGAGCCGATCATCATCAAGAACATCCCACGGCTCGTGCCGGGCTGGACGAAGCCCATCGTCGTCCGCCGCCACGCCTTCGGCGACCAGTACCGGGCCACCGACACCCGCATCCCGGGCCCCGGCACGCTGACGCTCACCTTCACCCCCGCCGACGGCTCGAAGCCGATGGAGATGGAGGTCTTCCGCTTCCCGTCGCCCGGCGTGGCGATGGCGATGTACAACCTCGACGACTCGATCCGCGACTTCGCCCGGGCCAGTTTCCGCTACGGCCTCTCCCGCGGCTTCCCGGTCTATCTGTCGACGAAGAACACGATCCTCAAGGCCTACGACGGGCGCTTCAAGGACATCTTCCAGGAGGTGTTCGACGCGGAGTTCAAGGCGGAATACGCCGCACGCGGCCTGACCTACGAACACCGCCTGATCGACGACATGGTCGCCTCCGCGCTCAAGTGGGAGGGGGGCTACGTCTGGGCCTGCAAGAATTACGACGGCGACGTGCAGAGCGACATCGTCGCCCAGGGCTTCGGCTCGCTCGGCCTGATGACGAGCGTCCTCATGACCCTCGCCGAGAGCCGCGGAGAGTCGCTCGCCGCCGTCGAGGCGGCCCACGACGCCGAGCGGGGTGCGGCCGACGCCCTGGCGCGGGCCCTGCCGAACGGCATGCGCGTGCAGTGGATCGACCGGGGTTTCCTCCCCAACTTTCTCTTCGGCCCGCACGACCTGGTGATCACGCTCGGCCAGGATGGCCTGGTGGTGAACGTCGCCAAGTACCTGCAGGGCCAGCCGGTGGTGGCCTTCAATCCCGATCCCTCCCGGATCGACGGCGTGCTCGTGCCCTTCCCCGTGGAGACGGCCGACGCCACGGTCCGCAGCGCCCTGGCCGGCGCCCTGGCGCGGCAGCGCGTGACCATGGCCCGCGCCACCCTCGACGACGGCCAGACGATCGAGGCCGTCAACGACCTCTTCATCGGCGTCCGCTCGCACGCCTCGGCCCGCTACCGGATCGAGCACGCCGGCAGCGTCGAGAACCAGTCGTCGAGCGGCGTGATCGTCTCCACCGGGGCGGGGTCGACCGGCTGGTACCGCTCCATCCTCGCCGGGGCCGCCGGCATCGCCACCGCCCACGGCGACGCCGGCGCCGGGGCGATCCGCGACCGATTCCGCTTCGACATGACGGCCCGCGAGCTGCGCTTCAGCGTGCGCGAGCCCTTCACGAGCCGCTCGAGCGCCGCGACGGTGGTGTGCGGGGCGATCGGCGACGGGGAGACGCTGGGGATCGTCTCACAGATGCCCCGGGCCGGGGCGATCTTCAGCGACGGCATGGAGGAGGACTACCTCGCCTTCGACGCCGGCATGCGGGCCACGATCGGGGTCTCGTCGCGGACCCTCGAACTCTGCTGGCCCGCGGTCAGCGGCCGCTGAAGGCCGACTCCTCCAGGCGCGGCTCGGCGGCGCCGACGAAGGGGCCGTCGGCCCGCGGCCGGGCCACGAGCGTCGCGGCGCCGATCGCGGCGGTCGTCTCCACGTCGTGGCCGCGCGCCCGGAGGGCCGCGATCACCTCGGGACCGACCCCCTCCTCGACGCGGAGGCGGTCGGGGCTCCACTGGTGGTGGATGCGCGGTGCGCCGAGGGCGGCGGCGGGGTCGGCGGCGCCGTCGACCGAACGGACGATCGCCAGCACCACCTGCGAGATGATGGTCGGCCCGCCGGCGGCGCCCAGGGCCATCACGGGCCGCTCCCCCTCGAGCACCAGCGTCGGCGCCATGCTCGACAGCGGGCGCTTCCCCGGCAGGATCGCGTTGGCCGCGCTGCCGACCAGCCCGAAGGCGTTGGGGATCCCCGGCTCCGCCACGAAGTCGTCCATCTCGTTGTTGAGCATGATCCCCGTGCCCGGCACCACGACCTTCGCCCCGAACGCGGTGTTCACCGTCGACGTGCAGGCCACCCACCAGCCCTCGGCGTCGGCGGCGCTGGTGTGGGTGGTGTG
>CAISKG010000575.1 GCA_903885855.1 uncultured Planctomycetaceae bacterium | reverse complement strand
GCTCCGCCTCGAGCGCCACCCCCTCCGGCCCGGGCAGGGCGGCCGCCCAGCGGGCCACGCGCGACGGCTCGCGGCGCACCGGGCTGTCGCCGGGGCGCGACCCGCCGCGGACGGCCCAGGCCTCGGCGTCGTCGGAGAGGTGCGTGAGGAGACGCTCCACCCCCTGGCGGTGCCATTCGATCCCGTCACGGTCGAGCCCGGGGGGCACGCGGATCGCGCGGCTCACCACCGCCCGCGCGTGCGACCAGGGGCGGGGCACGGCGAAGCGGTCCCAGGTGCGCATCCGCCACGGGCGGTCGTAGCCGAGGCCCATGGCCACGATCGGGATCCCCAGCGAGCCGGCGAGGAACACACATCCGGCGGCGAGGCGGCGGCGCGGGCCGCGCGGCCCGTCGGGGGTGATCGTGAGGTTGCCGGTGCGCGCCCGCTGCGCGAGCTCCCGCAGCGCCGCCTGCCCCCCGTGGAACGTGCTGCCGCGCACCGTCCCGAAGCCCATCATCCGCGCCACCCGGTCGAGCACGTTGGCGTCCCAGTGCCGCGACAGGAGCATCGAGATGTTGGAATGGCCGCGGAGATGGAGGGGGAGGAGGATCCCCTCGTGCCAGAAGACGTAGATCTTGGAGCCGCGGAAGCGCGGATCCACCGGATCGACCGTGGGATCGGCGAACTGGGCCCGGTAGTCGAGCGTCGACATCCAGGCGGGGATGACGGCGGCGGCCCCCAGGGAGGCGGTCCCGATGGCCAGAGGCGAGGTGATCTTCACGCGTGCATCCCTTCGATCGTTCGGTCCGTCCGGCGGCGCCCGCCGGACACGGGCGGCTCAGCCGCCGTACCACACCCCCTCGAACACCTCCTCCGCCGGCCCGGTCATCGCGACGTGGCCGCCGGGGCTCCATGCGAGCTCCAGTTCGCCACCGGGCAGCTCGGCGGTGATCCTCCCGGCGGTGCGGCCGCCGAGGACGCCGGCCACGCACACCGCCGACGCGCCGGTGCCGCAGGCCTGCGTGATCCCGCTGCCGCGCTCCCAGGTGCGCATCCGCACCCGATCCGGGGCGAGCACCTGCACGAGGTGCACGTTGACGCGCTGGGGGAAGAGCGGGTGGTGCTCGATCCCCGGCCCGATCGCCTCCAGCGGCACGCGCGCCACGTCGCGGCACCAGAAGACGACGTGCGGATTGCCCATCGACACGCAGGTCATGCGCGGATCGAGGCCGCAGTCGCGCCACCAGGGCGCCTCCGGGCCGAGCGCGGCGCAGGGGGCGTCGACCACCTCGGCCCCCGGATGGTCCACGGGAATCCGCGCCGCCTCGAGGATCGGTTCCCCCATGTCGACCCTGACGCGCGAGCGCCGCGGCGTGTCGCGCTCGACGAGCAGGTCGAGGACGCCACGACCGGTCTCGATCGACAGTCGCCCCGCGGGCGCGTGGCCGCGGGCAACCACGAGGTGGGCCACGCAGCGCACGCCGTTGCCGCACATCTCCGACTCGCTGCCGTCGGCGTTGAACATCCGCATCCGGGCCGCGGCGCGGTCGGAGGGGAGGACGAGGATCAGCCCGTCGCCCCCCACGCCCCGGTGCCGGTCGGCGATGCGCCGGGCCACGGCGGCGGGATCGGCCGGCGGCGTCTCGGCGAAGCCGTCGACGTAGACGTAGTCGTTGCCGAGGCCGTGCATCTTCACGAAGCGGAGCATGGGAAGGGACTTCGGTGGCGGGTCTCGGCGGGGGTCAGGGTGCGGGGGTCGGGGAGCGGGGGCTCACACTGTACCCCGACGGGGCCGGCGTGGTCGTGTCCGGCGAAGGCGTCTCCAGCGGCGACAGATGGCCGACCGGCTTCACCCCCGGCGGCGCCGCGCGCTGGCCGGGGGTGAGCAGCGCCGCCGGCGGCGGAGGGACGGGAGCCTGCTGGCGCCGCGCCTGCTCCTGCCACTGCTGCAGCGCCGCGGCGAGCGTGGGGAAGGCTTCGC
>CAISKG010000574.1 GCA_903885855.1 uncultured Planctomycetaceae bacterium | reverse complement strand
CGAAGGCGGCCTCGAGCGCCCCGGCGGCCTGCCGCGCGAGGATCCTGGCGGCACGGGGACCGCGCGCGCGGGCGAAGAAGAGGGCCGCCTCGGCGGCCACCGTGGGGCTCGAGCCGGCCCGCTCCCAGGCGTCGGGATCGAGGATCGCGGCACCCGCGCGGCCGAGGTCGTCGAGGATCGCCGCCGGGGCCGCCAGGCCGCCGTGGCCGTGGATCTCGAAGCCGGGCGCCGTGCGCACGAGCACGACCTCCTCCGGGGCGATCCCGCCCTGCCCCGCCCCGCGCCAGGCCCCCGCACCGATCCTCCCGGGCGGCCACTCCGCCACCGCCGCGCGGCCGTGGGGCCGGAACAGCCGGGCGATGATCGCGGCGGCGTCCGTGCCACGGATGCCGACCACCGCCAGCGCCCCGCGCCCCGGCGGCGTGAGGAGCGCCGCTGCGGCGTCGGCTGGCCGGGTGCCGGCAGCGCGGCTAGAACGTTCGGCCGCGTCCGCGGCGTCCGGGGCCGCAGACCTTCCCTGCCCGTCGTGCGGCGGGCGTTCCCGGTCGCCGGGGGCCGAGTTCGAGGAGAGCACCATGGCCGATTGGATCGAGGAAGGAGCCCGCGCCCCCGCCTTCACGCTCCCCACCCACGACGGCGGAAAGCTGTCGCTGGCGAGCCTCAAGGGGAAGCCGGTGGTGCTCTATTTCTACCCCAAGGACGACACCCCCGGCTGCACGCGGGAGGCCTGCGGCTTCCGCGACGCCGCCCCCGGGCTCGCCGCGGCAGGCGCGGTGGTGCTGGGCGTGAGCCGCGACTCCGCCGCGAGCCATGCCCGGTTCCGCGAGAAGCACCGCCTCCCCTTCACGCTGCTGGTCGACGCGGACCACGCGATCGCGGAGAAGTACGGGGCCTGGCGCGAGAAGACGCTGTATGGGAAGAAGTCGATGGGAATCGTGCGCAGCACCTTCGTGATCGACGCGGCCGGCACGGTGGCCAGGGTGTTCCGCAGCGTGAAGCCCGATGGCCATGCCGAGCAGGTGCTCGAGGCCCTCGCCGACCTCGGCTGACGCCCCTACGACCGCGCCCATCTCCCCGACCCGCAGGCGGCCCGCGGCCGTGCCCCCGCGGCACCTCCGGGGGCGGCGGCCGCCGCGCGATCGCGGGGTTACAGTTGGCGGTGGTCCGGCGCCGTGCGGGCCCGGCCCCGTCCGGCGGAGTCCGCACGCCGATGCGCTCCTTCCTCGCCAAGTGCACCGTCCTCGCGCTGTTGGCGGGGGGCTTCGCCTTCACCGGCGACGCGGGGCGATTCCTGGCGCGCGGCAGGGGGGTGCTCGAGTCCACCACCGTGCCGCGCAGTCCCCTCGCCGAAGACGCCCCCGGGCCGGCCCAGCCACCGGCTGCCGCCGCAACGCCGGCGCCGTCCCCCTCCGCCCCGGCCTCTTCGGCGCCGGCCGACGCCCCTCCTCGTGTCGAGGGCCCCCCGGCATCGCCGCGGCCGCCCGACGACGCCCCGGTGGGGCAGGGCCATGCGTCGCGCATCCCGGCCGACGGGCCGGACTCGGTGAGCATCGGCACGCTCGCGGCCGGCGACCGGATCGTCGTCTGGATCCGCCGCGGGGCCGACCGGGGCGGCGTCGAGGCCGTGACCTTCGACGTGGTCGATCCGGCCGGCCACGACGTCATCGAGACGCGCGGCGGCACCGACGACCCCCACCGTGCCCCGCACGCGCCGCGGCGGCGCGTGCGGATCGCGGGAAGCGTGTCCGAGGGGCTGTTCGGCACCGGCGGCACCAACGCCGACGGCTCGATCCATCGCCGCCGGTCGTTCGCCGTCACGCCGATCGAACAGCGCGGCGCCGCTCAGGGGCCGGCGGCCCCGGAGAGGATCGGGCCGGTGGTGGCGCTCGAGGTCGTGCGCCGGCCGTAGCCGGTCAGACCTCGGGGTGGCCCTCGGAATCCTCACGCTCGCGCGACCAGCCGACGCGCTTCCGCGAGAGGCCGATCTTCCGGTCGTCGGTGTCGACGCGCAGGATCTTGACCTCGATCGGATCGCCGACCTTCACCACCTCCTCGGCGTTCTCCACCTTGTCCTCCGAGAGCTCGGAGATGTGGAGCAGCCCCTCGAGGCCGTCCTCGAGGCCGACGAAGACGCCGAAGTTCGTGATCTTGGTGACGTTGCCCTTCACCACGTCGCCCGGCTTGTAGCGCGACGGGATGTCGGTCGTCCACGGATCCTCGTGCATCTGCTTGAGGCCCAGGGCGATGCGCCGGCGCTGCTGGTCGACCGAGATCACCTTGCACTCGATCTCCTGCCCCTTGTCGACCATCTCGCTGGGGTGGGTGACCTTCCTCGTCCACGACATGTCGGTCACGTGGAGGAGGCCGTCGATGCCGTCGTCGATCTCGATGAAGGCGCCGTAGTTGGTGAGGTTGCGCACCACGCCCTTGACGATCGCGCCCGGCGGGTAGTCGGCGGCCACCTTCTCCCAGGGATTCTGCTGGGTCTGCTTCATGCCCAGCGAGATCTCCTGCTTCTCCTTGTTGATGGCGAGCACCACCACCTCGACCTCGTCGCCCGGCTTGACGAGCTCCGACGGGTGGCTGACCCGCTTCGTCCAGCTCATCTCGCTGATGTGGACGAGGCCCTCGACGCCCTCCTCGAGCTTCACGAACGCGCCGTAGCTGAGGACGTTCGTGACGGTGCCCGAGTGCTTGGAGCCGACCGGGTACTTCGCCTGGATGTT
>CAISKG010000573.1 GCA_903885855.1 uncultured Planctomycetaceae bacterium | reverse complement strand
GTCACCGTCGTCGGCAAGACCTCCGCCTTCCACGTCGCCGAGGTCCTCGGCGTGTCGCGGGAGGAGAATCTGGCGATGATCGCCGACTCCGTGGCCCACCTCCGCTCGGCGGGTCGCGAGGTGTTCTACGACGCCGAGCACTTCTTCGACGGCTGGAAGCTCGATCCCGCCTATGCCGCCGAGACGATCCTCGCCGCGGCCCGGGCGGGGGCCACGCGCGTCATCCTCTGCGACACCAACGGCGGCACGCTCCCCGACGAGATCGCCCGGCTGGTGGGGGAGGCCGGTGCGCTGTTGGCGGCCGCCGACCTCGGCGTCGGGGTGGGGATCCACTGCCACAACGACTGCGACGTGGCGGTGGCCAACTCGCTGGCCGCCGTCGCGGCCGGTGCGATGCAGGTCCAGGGGACGATCAACGGCCTCGGCGAGCGCTGCGGCAACGCCGACCTGATCTCGGTGGTGGCGAACCTGGCCCTCAAGGTCGCCGGCTGCCGCGTCCTCGGCGGCACCGGCACCCGCCACCTCACGGAGCTGTCGCGCTTCGTCTACGAGACCGCCAACATGCTCTACCGCCCCGGGCAGCCCTTCGTGGGCTCCAGTGCCTTCGCGCACAAGGGGGGGATGCACGTCCACGCCGTCGCCAAGGCGACCTCCTCCTACGAGCACATCGCGCCGGAGGCGGTGGGCAACGAGCGGCGGATCCTCGTCAGCGAGCTCTCGGGCCGCTCCAACATCCAGGCGCTCGTACGCCGCCACGACGTGCGCGACGACCGCGTGCTCCTCGATCGCGTGCTGGCCGAGGTCTGCCGGCTCGAGAACGAGGGCTGGCAATTCGAGGCGGCCGGGGCGTCGTTCGACCTGCTGGTGGAGCGCTGCGCGGGGACCTTCCGCCCGCTGTTCGAGAAGCTCGCCTACAACGTCCTCGTGGAGAGCCGCACCCCCGCCGCGGCGGGCACGGCTCCGGGCGAGGTGCGCACCGAGGCCACCGTCAAGCTCGTCGTGGGGGGGCAGGTGCGCCACGAGGTCGCCGAGGGGGACGGCCCGGTCAACGCCCTCGACGCCGCCATCCGCAAGGCGCTCTCCCCGGTGCGGCCGGAGGTGGGGCGGATGGCGCTGTTGGACTACAAAGTGCGCGTCATCAACGCCCAGGAGGGCACGGCCGCCAAGGTGCGGGTGTCGATCGAGTCGACCGACGGCGAGCGCGTGTGGGGGACGGTGGGGGTGAGCGAGAACGTCATCGAGGCCAGCTGGCTGGCGCTGGCCGATGCGTTCTCCTACTTCCTGCTCGGCTGCGACTCCGACGCCGCCTCCGCGAGGCCGGCCAGCCGCGCCGTCTCGCCGTAGCCGCGCAGCCCCGCCGTGGCCCCCAACGCCGTCACGCAGCAGGCGGCGGCCGCGGCGCCGAGTCGGGCCGCGTCGCCCGGGGGCATGCCGCGGAGGAGGCCGGTGAGGAGGCCGGCCAGCAGCGAGTCGCCCGCGCCGGTGGTGTCGAGGACGGGCCCGGGGGCCGCGACGCAGGGGATCTCGAGCCACTCGCCGGCCGACGGGGAGAGGAGCGTGCCACGCGTGCCGAGCTTCACCCCCACGATCCCCGCCGCGCCGTGGCGACGGTAGCGTTCGACGATCGCGCGCGGGTCGTCGAGGCCGGTCTGGTGGCGCGCCTCGTCGAGGCTCGGCACGTAGACGTCGACGCTCTCGAGCGCCCCGGCCACCTGCTCGAGGGTTCCCCCGCTGCCGGCCGTCTCGAGCGCCACCAGGCACCCCGTGGCGCGGATCTCCGCCAGCGCCTCGGCCAGATCGGGCTCGAGGCCGGGGAGCAGGCCCAGATAGCCGACCAGCGCCAGCCGGGAGGCGCCGAACCAGGGCAGCTGGCGGCGCACCATCGCCAGATCGATCGTGGCCGGGGCGCCGCCGTGGTGGGCGAAGCTCCGCTCGCCCGAAGGGTCGATGAGGACGGCGGTGGTGCTGGTGGCCCCGCCGGCCGCCGTCTCCAGGGCGCCGGTGAGGATCCCCTCGCCGAGGAGGCGCGTGCGGATCACGTCGCCCCACACGTCGTCGCCGACGATGCTCGAGGCCGCCACCCGCATCCCCAGCCGGGCCATCGCCGTGCCGGTGTTGCAGACGATGCCGCCGGTGGTGACCTCGATGGGGTCGACGTGGAACAGCCGCCCTGCCCCGGGCGCCGTCTCGAGCGGCACCGGCCGCACGAGGATGTCGGCCACGCAGGTGCCGCAGATGACGCAGTCACTCGTCTCGGGGGGCGTGGACGGGGGGGCGCTTGGCATCGATCGGCTCGCGGGGGCGGGGAACGAGGGCGGGCGGGCGCGGCACGCCGCCTCGACGGGCCGCCGCAGGATAGTGGATCGGGCTGCCGGGATGCCACAATGGGGCCCTGCATCGGCGCGGTGGCCGGCCGCGGCCTCCCGCCCCCTCCCCGAGATCGATCATGCAGCGACGTTCGCCGGAGATCGACGCGATCCACGCCGCCCTCGCCCCGCCGGCGCGGCGGGCGCTCGACGCCATCCGCCGCGCCGTGCATGCCGCGGCCCCCGGCGCCGAGGAGTGCCTCGCCTACGGGATGCCGGCGGTGCGCTACGAGGGGAAGCCGCTGGTGGCCTGGCGGGCGACGGCGAAGCACTGCGCCTTCCATCCCTTGAGCGGCCGGACGGTGGCCGACTGCGCCGATCTCCTGGCGGGCTTCGACACGGGCCCCGGGACGGTGCGCTTCACGCCGGACGGGGGGCTCCCGAAGGCGATCGTCACGCGGATGGTGGCGCTGCGCATCGCGGAGAACCGCACCCTGGGGGCCGCGAAGGGGGCGAAGCGGACGCCGACGAAGGCTGCGAAGCGGGCGCCGGCGAAGGGGGCG
>CAISKG010000572.1 GCA_903885855.1 uncultured Planctomycetaceae bacterium | reverse complement strand
CGGCCCCGCGGGATGCGACGCTCGTTCCTGCCGAGGGATGGGCGGGAATGGGTTCGCGACGTTGTCCTGCGGACCCGCTCATGACGAGAGGAGCGGGAACCCCACGATTTCGAGTGCCGGAGGTGGGACTTGAACCCACACGCCATTGCTGGCAACGGATTTTGAGTCCGCCGCGTCTGCCATTCCGCCACTCCGGCCGGAGAGCGTGCAGCCTACGCGCTCCCCCCAGCAGCCGCCAGCCTGCCGAGCGTTCCGGGCCGCTCTCGACGCCTCCCGCAGGGCCGCGCCGGCATCGGCCCGGGGGGCGCGTCGCCACTGCCCCGGTCTCCAAGGGCGGCATACAATCAGGTCTTCCGCCGGGTCTGGCGGCGCCCCGCCCGCCTCCCCTCCACCCCGCCCCGTACCGGATGCCAGCCGTGCCGATCCTCGCCGCCTACCGCTCCGATCGCCCCGCGCTCTCCTTCGAGCTCTTCCCCCCCAAGACGCCCGAATCCGAGGCGTCGATGTGGCGCACCGTCGACGACCTCGTCGCCTGGGATCCGGTCCTCGTCACCTGCACCTACGGCGCCGGCGGCTCGACGCGCGGCACCACCCTCGGCGTGCTCGCCGGCCTCCGGGAGCGGCATCGCGTGCCCGTGGCCAGCCACCTGACGTGCGTGGGGAGCACGGTCGACGAGCTCCGCGGCTACCTGCGCGAGGCCGAGGCGCTCGGCGTGGCGGCGATCGTCGCCCTCCGCGGCGATCCGCCGAAGGGGGAGACGGCCTTCCGCGCCGTCGACGGCGGCCTCACCTACGCCTCGGAACTCGTGGCCCTGATCCGGGCCGAGTTCCCCGGCTTCGAGATCCTCGTCGCCGGCTACCCCGAGACGCACCGCGAGGCCCCCTCGCCGCAGGCCGACCTCGACAACCTCAAGCGCAAGGTCGACGCCGGCGGCGACGTGGTCGTCACCCAGCTCTTCTACGACAACGCCGACTTCTTCCGCTACCGCGACGCCTGCCGCAGCATGGGCGTCGAGGCGCCGATCGTGCCGGGCGTGATGCCCGTCACCAACTTCGCCCAGATCAGCCGCATCGCCACGCTCTGCGGGGCGCGGCTGCCGGCGGCGTTCACGCGCGCCTTCGAGGCCGCCGGCGACGATCCGCAGGCCCAGTTCGAGGCGGGGGTCGAGTTCGCCGCCGCGCAGGTGGAGGAACTCGTGTCCGCCGGCGTTCCCGGCATCCACTTCTACGTGCTCAACAAGTCGCCGGCCACGATCCGCGTCCTCGAGGCGGTGGGGATCGGCGGAGCGCGGGGCTGACGGGCCCCGCGGGCCGGCGACGCGCGGCGTCAGCGCGGCGGCAGGTCGTCGTCCATGCTGCTGATGTACTTCCGCAGCCGCTCCAGCTCGTCGGTGACGTGCCGCAGCTTGAGCATGTTCTCCACGCGCTTCACCAGCTCCACCCGGTTGACCGGCTTGGAGAGGAAGTCGTCGGTGCCGCTCTCGACGGCGCGCTCGATGTCGCCGAGCTCCCCGAGGGCCGTCACCATCAGCACCATGATCGGGCTGGTGGCCGGATCGGCCTTGAGGCGCTGGCAGACCTCGAAGCCGGAGAGCTTCGGCATCATGACGTCGAGGAGGATCACGTCGGGGTGGAAGGAGGCCACCTTGTCGAGCGTGTCGCGGCCGTCGACGGCGGTGGCGATGTCGCACTCGATGTCGGAGAGGTAGACCTCGAGCAGCTCGCGGTTGGGCTCGTTGTCGTCGGCGATGAGGACGCGGCTACGGCGCTTGGGGGCGGGCGTCGTGGGCATGGTCGGCCCTCCTCCGGTGTGGGGCGGAGCCGGCGGGGGGCTCCGGTCGCGCCGTGCGGTCACGGCAGCTCGAAGAGCGTCTGACTCTTCACGATCGCCAGATCGTCGGGGAAGGTGTGGAAGGCCTGCACGTGCAGGCTCTTCGCCTTCGTCTCGATACTCATCCAGCTCACCGCCCCCAGCGCCATCCGGCTCCCCGACTCGAACTTGTGCAGCAGCCCGTGGCGGCCGCCGTCGGTGCAGAGCTCCTGCTGGAACGTCCAGAACAGCTCCGGCGCCACCGTCTCGAGCTGGAAGCACATCTGGTAGCAGGCGCCGCCACGGCACTGCATCCGGTCGGACCGCTCCCCGAGGAGCCGGTAGGAGAAGAGGCGGCGCTTCTGCGGCAGCGGCTGCGACGCTGCGGCGGCCACCTCCGTGAGGATCAGGCCGTCCTTCCGCCACGAGACGAGGTGGCCGGCGCTGGTGATCGCCACGGTGGCCGTGTAGCCGCCGCGCTCGATGGAGCGCGACGCGTGGATCTCGAAGAGCTCCGGGTGGAGCACGCGCCCATAGAGCTGGAAGACCAGATCGGTGACTCGGGGACGGACCGACAGCACGCGACGGAGTCTCCGGGCGTTGGCCTTCTCGATCGTGGCACACCGGGCGTGCGCCGCGGGAGCAGTATAGATGCGCTCCCGCCCCGCTCCAACGGCGGAGGCCCGCGGGCCGGGCGTCAGGGCAGGAGGCCGACGAGCATGTCGTAGGCCGCGTGCGTGCCGGCGGCGATCCCGAAACCGCGAACGACGAACAACAGCGAGAAGAACAGTCCCGCCATCGTGCGGAAGGTGAAGCTGTAGAGCTCGAAGGTGTCGCCCAGCGGCCCCACGTAGTGCGCGGCGGCGAAGAGCACGCTCGTGACCAGCGCCGACCACACCAGCGCCGCCCCCCGCCCGGCACCGCCCCGCGCCAGGATCCAGGCCACGGCGGGAAGCAGCAGGAGACGGAAGAGCACCTCCTCGTAGAGCCCGGCGCCGCAGAATCCGACGAAGCGAGCGAGGACGCCGTCGGCACCGGGCGCCGCCTGGAGCGGCCAGAATCGCCCCTGAAGCCGCGCCAGGCCCACGAGGACCACCGCCAGGAGCACGCATTCGGCGGCCATTCCCACGAGCACCCAGGGGCTGAAACGCCAGCGATCGTGCTCCACGTGGTGCCAGGCGAGGAGCCCGAGCAGCGTGAGCACGGGAAGGAGGAAATAGCCGCCGAATCCGAGGGAATCGAGGATCTGCCGCAGCCACACGTCGGCGCCGTTGCGCGGCGAGCCGCGCCCCAGGAGCAGCACGCCCCCCTCATAGGCGAGCACCAGCGGCAGCGTGAACACGAGGCTCGTCAGCGGCGTGCGCGAGAGGGCCCAGTACCCGCCGTCTTCAACGGCGGCCCCGGGAGCGGCGCCGTCGTGGGACGCGTCGTCGAACGCGGGGATCCCGCCCGCGCCCGGATCATCCGCGGCGTCGCTTCCCGGCAGCGGGCCCGCATCGCGGCCGAACGGCTCGTCGTCGTGCATGGGACGCGATCTCCGCGGATCCGACGGCCTGCGGGGCGGGTGGCGCACGGCCCGCGGGCGCAGTGCGTGCCTCGCGGTCCGACGTCGATACGCCGTTTTCCCGTGCGACGCGCCGCGGGGCAAGTCCCGCGCCGGATCGGGCCTCGCCATGCTGGCGCCGCTGGCGCGGCCGAGACGCCGTCGGCGGCGGTGAATTGTCGTGTGTGGCGCGTCGAAGAGGCGCGCTTCTTGACAGCGGGCGCGCTAGTCACAGAATGTCGCCCCATCGGACTTCGCTGGCCGTGATGGCCGGCGTGCCCGGTGCGATCGAGCGTCGCGAGGGTCGCTCGGAAGGCGGTGTGGTCCGCGGACGACACGCCATCCGGCGGCACGACGGTCTGCTTCGCGATGCCCGCGTGCCGGGGAGTCGCAGGAATACTTTCGGGGGGCGACGACTTGAGGGAGCGACAGTCGACGACCTAGGTCGTGGCCTGGATGTCCCCCCTGATTGCTTTTCCCGGCGCCGCCGCGTGACGCGGCCGGCGCCGGGCCGCGGGGCCGCGGTCGGTCGCGAGGTCGCGGCGGCCGGCCCGTTTCAGGTGCTCCCTGTCCCGGTCGATCCTCGCCGGTGCCACGCATTCCCCGCCACGCTTGCCCCGGGGGGCCGCGACGGGGAACAATCCCGCACACCCGGCGACCGGACACCGCACGCACGTGCGGCGGCCGGCGCCGGATCGCCGCCGGCAGACCGTGGGCCCCACGGGGCACGATTCGCCGGTCACCGCAGGGAGAGCGCCATGGCCCGCTGCCTCATCGGATGCGGCTCCAATCAGGGAGCACGCCGGGAGCAGCTCGACCGCGCCATCGAGTTGCTCGGGACGATGCCGGGGATCCGGCTCGAGGCGGTGAGCCGGCACCGCGAGACGCGGCCGATCGGCGGCCCCCCCGACCAGGCCCCCTTCCTCAACGGCGCCTGCCTGATCGACACCGACCTGGCGCCGCACGACCTCCTCGGCCTGCTGGCCGCCGTGGAGAACACGCTCCACCGTGACCGCAGCGAGCGCTGGGGGCCGCGCACCGTCGACCTCGATCTCCTCCTCTACGACGACACCGTCATCGACGACGGCGACGGCGCGCCGCTCACCGTGCCCCACCCGCGCATGACGACGCGCCGCTTCGTGCTCGAGCCGGCGGTGGAGATCGCCCCCGACCTCCGCCATCCCCTCTCCGGGCTGACGCTGCGCGACTTGCTCGACAACATCTCGCGCCCCCATCTCCACGTGGCCGTCGTCGGCGTGGCGGGCGCCGGGGCCCCCGCGGTGGCCGAGGCGGTGGCCGACGCCACCCTCGCGCGTCACCTCCACGCCGAGATGACGATCCCCTGGGAGATCGCCGACGTCGCCGCGTGGGAGGCGGCGCTCGCGGCGGCGGCCGGGCCGCAGGTCGACCTCGAGTGGCCGCCCGATCCGCACGGCACCGTGTCGGACCATTGGCTGGGCGAACTCATCGTGGCCGCCGAGGAGGCGCTCGCACCGGAAGCCCTACGGCGCTTCGCCGCCCTGCACGAAGCCGCCACGGCCGCGGTCATGCCCGCGCACGTGGCCGTGTTCCTGCGCCTCTCGCCGGGGGCGCTGGCCGGCCGGCCCGACGGCGCCCGGCTCGCGCGCCACCAGGACCGGCTCCTCGCACGGCTGCGCTGCCGGGCACGCGCGGCCGCGGTGGCGCCGCCGTCGGTGGTGGTGGTGGCGGCGGACGACCCCTCCCGGGCCGTCGACGAGGCGATCGCGGCGGTGGAGGCCACGGCATGACGCGCTCCCCCGCAGCCGCGCCGGTGGAGACGCGACCGCCGGCGGTGCGCGACGCCGTCACGGCCGCGCGGCGCGCCGGCCGGCGCGTGGGCTTCGTGCCCACGATGGGCGCGCTGCACCGTGGCCACGCCAGCCTGGTGGAGCGCGCGAGCGCGGAGTGCGACGAGGTGGTGGTGTCGATCTTCGTGAATCCGACGCAGTTCGGCCCGCGCGAGGATTTCACGCGCTACCCGCGCACCCTCGAGGCCGACGTGGCGCTCGTCTCGGCGGCCGGCGCGACGCTCGTCTTCGCGCCCGAGGTCGGGGCGGCCTATCCGCCGGGCCATGCCACCAGCGTGGTGGTGGCGGGGCCGGCGGCGCCGTGGGAGGGGGAGGCGCGCCCTGGCCACTTCGCGGGCGTGGCCACGGTGGTCTGCTGGCTGTTCCACGTCGTGCCGGCCGACATCGCCTACTTCGGCGCCAAGGATTGGCAGCAGACGGTCGTCGTGCGGCGGATGGTGGAGGATCTCGCCATCCCGATCGCCATCGAGATCTGCCCCACCGTCCGCGAACCGGACGGCCTCGCGATGAGCTCGCGCAACGCCTACCTCTCCGCCGACGAGCGCCGCCGCGCCGTGGCGCTCCACGAGG
>CAISKG010000571.1 GCA_903885855.1 uncultured Planctomycetaceae bacterium | reverse complement strand
GCTTGCATACGGTGTAGGGGATCTCCTTCGAGATCGTCTCCCACACCGGCTTGCAGACGGTGTAGGTCTGCTCGCGCGTCTCGTACACCGGACGGCAGACCGTGTAGGGGATCTCCTTCGTCACCGTCTCCCACACCGGCTTGGAGACGGTGTAGTTGACGATCTTGGTGCGCGTCTCCCACACCGGCTTGGTGACGGTGTACTGGACCTCCTTGAACGACCGCTCCTTCTCGTAGCGGATGCAGTCGATTTCCCGCTGCTCGACGACGCGCTCGCACATCGTCTTGTAGCAGGTGATTTCCTGACGCTCCCAGACGGTGTCACGCACCATCCGGGTGGGGCCGCAGGGCGCCGAGGATTCCTCGACGACCGGCCCCGCGACCGTCTCGTCCGACACGGGGACCTCGCCGACGGGATCGCCGGCGAGGACACTGTGCTCGGTGACGGGACGGTCCTCGGCTGCCGGCCCGGGGATCGCGTCGTCGGCGCGGAGCGCCGGCGCCACGACCCAGGCGAGGACCAGCAGCCAACTCATCCACGTGGTCTTCATGCTCGCCGCCCCTCACGGGGCGACTCCTGGAAAAGGGAACGAAACGTTTGGGAACGTGGGGACAGGCTTTCCCACGCTCCTCAACCATCGGCCATAAATCCCCCGCAGGTTGATCACTCGACGCAGTCGACCGACCTTTTCCAGACTCACAGCGCCCCTACATCCGCTACAGATTCACTCGCGGTGCCCGTCGCATTCGGGGGCGTGAAGCGGCCGCGGGGAAGCGCGGCGACGGCGTCCCAAGTGGCCTCCGCGCAACACTTTCCGGCCCGCCGAAGGCCTTCCCCGGCTCCGGCCACGCGTTGCGGGGGTCAACGCCAGGGGGGTACAGTGCCCTCGCCACCCCACCCCGGCCCGGCCACGCCATGCCCGACTCGCGCACCCCTTCCGGCGACCAGCCCTCCGATCAGACGGTCCCCAAGGTGGTCGTCAGCCGGATCAGCCTCTACCTCAGGGAGCTGCAACGGCTCCAGGCGGCGGGACAGCAGACCATCTCCTCGGGCACCCTCGGCGCGCTCTTGGGATTCAGCGACGCGCAGGTGCGGAAGGATCTCGGATTTTTCGGGCAGTTCGGCTATCCCGGCGTGGGATACCGCTGCGACGAGCTGATCCACGCCATGCGCGACATTCTCGGCACCAACCACCGCTGGCCGGTGGTGATGGTGGGCGTGGGGAACCTGGGCCAGGCGCTCCTCGGCTACCGGGGATTCGGCCGTCAGAACTTCTCCATCGAGGCGGCGTTCGACACCGATCCTTCCAAGGTGGGGACGGTCATCCAGGGGCTCACGATCCGAGACGTCGCCGAGCTGCCCGAGGTGGTGCGGCGTCTGGGCATCCGCCTGGGGATGATCGTCGTTCCCGCGGACCGCGCGCAGGAGGTGGCCGATCGCCTCGTCGCCGCGGGCATCGACGGGATCGTGAACTTCGCCCCCGTGACCCTCACGCTCCCGCCGCACGTGGAGACGGTGGCGGTCGATCTGGCGATCGAACTGGAGCAGCTCTCCTTCGCCGTCACGAACAAGTTCGGCAAGCCGGCCGGCGAGGGCCCCGCCGGGGCTCAAGAGCCGCGGTAGCCGCGGCGCGAAGGACCGGGGTCGGCTGGCAGGGGCCGCCGTGTGCGGCTTGCCCCCGCCGCAGCGACGCCCGCAGCCCGGGCGGGCGTCGGGTATGCTCTCGGAGCCGCCTCTACCCGGTAGTGTAACGGTAGCACAAGGGATTTTGGTTCCCTTTGTCTAGGTTCGAATCCTAGCCGGGTAACTCTCCTCGCCGGGGATCGGAGGCCCCACCCGCCGATGCCCGACGCCGATCCGCCCGCCGACGACGCCGCTGCCGGGGTGGACGATCCCTTCCGCGCGGCGCGGGAGGGGAGCGGGATCCTCCGCTGCCCGTTCCAGGGGGAGTCGATCCCCATGCTCCTCCGCCACGAGGAGGTGCGCCGGGCGGCGCGCGACTGGCAGACCTTCTCCTCCGACGCCCCCTTCCGCGTGCCGATCCCCTCGGAGGAATCGCTGCGCTCGGTGCGGCAGCTCCCCATCGAGGTCGATCCCCCCGATCACGGCGACTACCGCTCGCTCGTGGAGCCCTTCTTCCTCCGCGCCCGGCAGCCGGAATTCGTCGCCCGGGTCGAGGGGATCGTGGAGGCGCTCGTCGGCGCGGCGCTGGCCGCCGACTCGCTCGAGGTGGTGGAGGGGTTCGCCCTGCCGCTGCAGTCGCGGGCGCTGGCCGTCCTCCTCGGCGAGCCCGACGGCGAGGCGGAGGTCTACATCGGCTGGGGCGTGCACGTCTTCCATGGCGACGACGGCGCCGCCAAGGCCAGCCGCCTCGAGGACTACCTCCGGGCACGCTTCGAACGGGCCGCCGCCGCGCCGGGGGACGACTTCTTCGGCCTCCTCACCCGGGCCCGCTTCCGGGGCCGTCCCCTCTCCCGGGAGGAGATGCTCGGCTTCGCCAACCTGGCCTTCGCCGGCGGCCGTGACACGATCATCCATTCGGTGGCCTCGGCCCTGGGCCACCTGGCGACGGTGCCGGCCGACCTCGCCTTCCTCCGCGCCGATCCCGGGCGGATCGTGCTGGCGGCCGAGGAGTTCTTCCGCGTCTTCATGCCGTTGACGCACATCGGTCGGGTCTGCCCGCAGGCCACGCCTCTCGACGGCACCGAGGTGCCGGCGGGGGGACGCGTGTCGCTGGGGTGGGCCTCGGCGAACCTCGACGCCGACGTCTTCGACGACCCGCGGGCGATCCGCCTCGACCGGCGCCCCAATCCGCACGTCTCCTTCGGGTTCGGGCCGCACCTCTGCCTCGGCGCGGCCCACTCACGGACGGTGATGAAGGCCCTGCTCGGCGTCCTCTGCCGGCGCGTGGCGGCGATCGAGACCGTGCGCGCCCGGCCGCGCGTGGAACGCACGGCCGGCTACGAGCGCACCCTCGGCTACGACGAACTCGTGCTGCGCTTCCATCCGGCGGCCGCCGGCTGATACCGCGGCGATCGGCCCCCCGGAGGGGTCAATCGACGGTGCCTGCGGCCGCTGCGGAGGCGTCGCCCGCCGGATCGGCCGGCAGACGGCGCGGCACCGGCAGCCGGATGACCAGATCGCCCCGACTGCTGAACCCCATCTCGGCCTCGGTGCTCCATCGCCCGTCGACGATGTCGTGCTTTTCGTCGTCACCGCCATCGTCGACGCCGTTGTGGCCGACGCTCATGAGCAGGTAGCCGTCACCGCGACGCTCGTATCGCAGCGGCATGTCCGTGAAGGGATCGATCGGCATGCCGTCGAGGTACCGGGGGACGAGCTCGTCGAGTCGCTGCGGATAGGGCGAGGTCCCCGGGGGCTGGTCGGCACGCCAGGCGGCCAGGCCGGCGGACGCCCGCGACAATTCCGCCGTCGCACGCTCCGTCGCGAGCCAGCGGACATACTCGGACGAGGCCGGGGACGAGGTGTCGAGGATCACGTGTGCGGCCGCAGTCGAGCGTTGCCTGGCATCGATGAACGAGAGGAGGCGTGGCCACTTCGACCACGCGGTGGCGCCCGGGGAGGGCACGGTGGCATGCCAGATCGCTTCCAGGCGGGCGACCTCGGCCTGCCTCGCCGCGTAGGTCGGCAGCCTGATGGCGGTCTCCATCGCTTCACCGGAATCGTGCAGGCATTCGAGGATCGCGTTCCAGTCGAGGCGGCTGGCGAAGATGTCCGCGGCGACAGGGTTGCCGGTCTGCCGCGACGCCCAGACACCGCGGGTGGTCCGTGACCCCGGCACACGGCGCGCGGTCCAGACCGCCATCTCGTGAACCCGGAGCCATTCGCGACGGACCCTCGCTGCGAGGTCGATCGGCGTTTCGGCCGCGGCGTATTCCACACGCACCGACGCGATGACGTCCGGGGGGACGTCCGGATCGCCGAGCAGATGGACGGCGATCGCCCACTCGGCCACCAGGGCACACGAGACCGACGTCAGGAGCGCCACGGGATCCGTGGGCCCGCTGCCGGGATCGCGGATCAACCGCGCCCAACGACGGATCGCCCGCAGGTCGAGCCAGGCCGCGTCGTGCCGTCCCTCACCAAGATGGAGCAAGGCACGCGATTCCAGGAGCAGACTGACGTCACGGAGGCAGTTGACGTCGGGGCGGGCGAAGTCGACGAGCGTCTCGGGGGGTGGGGCGAGGAGCGACGGGCAGGGAAACCAGTAGCGCGGCTTGTCGGCCGCGGCCACCAGGCTGTCGAGGGCGCTGCCGTTGGCTGCCAGCCACGTCGCCAGGTCCGGCCGCTCCCTTGCCCGCCAGGGCCAGCGGCAGTCCATGGCCGCCGTGAGCACCGCGACGCTGCCCCCGGACGCACCGGGGGCGTCGAGGGGAGCGAGCCGCTGCGCAGGCGGCTCGTCGGCGATGCCCAAGGCCCCGCAGACGCGCGGAAGTTCCGCCGGTGACAGGCCCATCGGCCATGTCGCCCGGAGGAGATCGACCGCGGCGTTGTCGACCGGGGCGGGTGCGGGGCCTGCCAGCGCCAACGAAGCCGCGGGGTAGTCGGGCAGACCGTCGGCTGCCAGCGGCGAGGTCACCACCGTCGTCCGCGGCCCGACGACGATCGGGCGCTCGGGGCCAAATGCGTCGAACACGACCGCGAGGATGGCTCCCACCGCGAGCACCGAGAGAAGGAGCGCCAACGTCCGCTCGTTCCACCAACGGCGATCGCCCGTGGACGGATCGGTCGCAGGCATGCGTGGACCCCCGGCACTCGGCACGTCATCGCACCTCGGAGGAATGATACTCCGCGGGCTCCGCCCACCCCCTTCGCCGCGGGCCCGGGATCCGCCGACGCCCGACGACGTCACACGCCGACGATCGCCCTCCGCCTTGGCGACATCTGGTACGATCCCGGTCTCTTCCCGGGGGTCGCACCATGGCATGCCTGCGCCGCCAGACGGTGATCCGAGAACACCGGATCGACACGCCGCTGGGATGCCTCGAGCTCCTCGCCGGCCCGCAGGGCCTGCGGGCGGTGCGGTTTCCGGGCGAGCGCCCGGCCGCGCGCCGCGGCGCCGGTGCCGTCGGCGACGCCGGGCCGGGCCCCGTCGATCCCGCCGCCTGCCTGCTCGAGGCGGCACGGCAGCTGAGCGAGTATTTCGCCGGCGAGCGCACGGTCTTCGAGCTGCCTCTCGATCCCGTCGGAACCCCCTTCCAGCGCGCCGCCTGGGAGGTGCTGCGCACGATCCCCTTCGGGCGGACGATCAGCTACGGCGAGCAGGCGGCTCGACTCGGCGCGCCGAACGCGGCCCGCGCGGTGGGGGCCGCCAACGGCCGCAACCCGCTCCCCGTCGTGGTTCCCTGCCACCGCGTGGTGGGGCGCGACGGCAGCCTGGTCGGATTCGCCGCCGGCACGGCGGTGAAGGCCTGGCTCGTGCGCCACGAGGGGATCGTCCTCCCCGGGACGAACGCGGGCCGCCGGATCCGCTGAGGGCCGCGTCAGCCGCGCAGCGTCGCCCCGCAGGCGCGGCCGCAGGCCGCCACGATGCCGTCGACGATGCGGCGCGATTCCTCGCCGCCGATCGTGCCGGCGGGGCTGCGCAGGCGCAGGCTCACGACCATGCTCTTGCGCCCCGCGCCGAGCCGCTCGGCATCCTCCCACACCTCGACCAGGTGCACGCGCTCGACAAGGCCGGCGGGGCCGGCGGAGCGGATGGCGCCCTCGAGATCCCCCCAGCTGACATCCGTGCCGACCACCAGATTCACGTCGCGATCCACCGCCGGGAACTCGCTCGTCGCCACGAGCACGCGCGGCCGGCCGGCCGCGAAGGCCAGCGCCTCGAGCCGCACCTCGGCGGCGGCGACGGGCCCCTCGAGGCCGAAGCGGTCGAGCACCGCCCCCGACACCTCCCCGACGACCCCCACGCGCGTGGACGTGCCGTCGCGCTCGAGGACGATCTCCGCCGCACGCCCCGGGGAGAGGAGATCCCAGGCGAAGGGGCGGAAGCGGATCGCCTCGCCGCCCGTGCCGACGCCGAGCCTGCGGAACAGCGCCTCGACCCGCCCCTTGGCCACGGCGTAGGCGCCGGCGGTGACGAATCCCAGCAGGAGCGGCTCCTCCAGCGGGCTGTCGCCGGGGGCGTCGGCGGCGCGTGCCAGATACGCGGCCGCCACCTCGAACAGCTCGCCGTGGGGCGCGCCGACCGAACGGTTGTAGCCCTGGGCCTCGAGGAGGCTCGGGAGCAGCGAGCGGCGCAGGCGGTCGGCCCCCCGCACCAACGCCGGCGACACCTGCCGCGGGGGCGCGGCGGTCCATGGGCTGCCGAAGTGCTCGAGCGACTCCGCCACGACGCTGCGCGTCATGGCCTCGCACATCCCCGCGGCGACGAGCACCTCCCCGGCGATCCGCACGGTGCGCTCGCGCGCCGAGGGCTCGACCGGCTTGGCGTGGATGGGGCGGTCCTCGGGGACGCGGTCGTAGCCCTCGATCCGGGCGATCTCCTCGACGAGGTCGATCTCGCGCGTCACATCGCGCCGCCAGCTCGGGCTCCGCCATCGGCAGCGGTCGGTGGCCGTGGTCTCCGGCACGAAGCCCAGGGCGGTGAGGATCTCGCGCTGCCGCTCCGGGGCGACCGGCACCCCGAGCACCTCCCCGACCCGGTCGTGCCGCAGGTCGATCGACGCCCGCGTGCCGGCCAGGCTGCCGGCCTCGACGGCGCCGGCGAGCACCTCGCCGCCGGCGAGCTCCTGGATGAGGGCAGCGGCGCGCCGGCTGGCCCAGTCGACGGCGGCCGGGTCGGGCCCGCGCTCGAAGCGGTAGGAGGAGGCGCTGGCGAGCACCAGGCCGCGTGCCGCGGCGCGAACCACCAGCGGGGCGAATTGCGCCGACTCCAGCAGCACGTCGACGGTGGCGGTGCCGATCTCGCTCTCGGCGCCCCCCATGACGCCGGCGATCGCCACCGCCCCCTCGGCGTCGGCGATCACCGCCATCGCGGGGGTGAGGTCGTAGGTCTTGTGGTTGATCGCCAGGAAGCGCTCCCCCTCCCGGGCGCGGCGCACCACGATCCTCCCGCCGCGCACGCGCCCCAGGTCGAAGGCGTGCAGCGGCTGGCCGCATTCGAGCATGACGTAGTTGGTGACGTCGACGACGTTGTTGACCGGCTCCACCCCCACCGTCCGCAGGCGGTCGGCGAGCCAGGCGGGGCTGGGGCCGACGCGCACGCCGCGGATCACGCGCGCGGCGTAGAAGGGGCAGACGTCGGCGTCGGCGATCTCCACCCGCACCGCCTCCGCGGCGGGCGCCGCCCCCTCCACGGGACGCGGGTCGGGGAGATGGAGCGGGCGATCGAAGAGGAGGGCCACCTCGCGCGCGATGCCGGTGTGCCCCAGGCAGTCGGGCCGATTGCTCGTCACCTCCAGGTCGATCGCCGTGTCGGCGCCGACGGCCCACGTGGCCTCGTGGTTCAGGCCGCTCATCACGAGGCGGTGGACGATCTCCTCCGCCGTCGCCTCGGGGCGGACGTACTCGGCCAGCCAGTCGGTGGAGATGATCATCGCGCGCTCCCGCGCCGCCCCGCCCCCGGGGCCGCGGCGCCTGCCTTCAGAACTGCTCGAGGAACCGGACGTCGTTGCGGTAGAAGTCGCGGATGTCGGCCACGCCGTAGCGCCGGGCGGCGATCCGCTCCACGCCCAGCCCGAAGGCGAAGCCGGAGACGGCGTCGGGGTCGTAGCCCACGGCCGCGAGCACCGCCGGGTCGACCATCCCCGCGCCCCCCATCTCCACCCAGCGCCCGCCCCACTCCATGTCCACCTCGACGCTCGGCTCGGTGAAGGGGAAGAAGGACGGCCGGAAGCGCACGTGCACGTCGCCGCCGAGGAAGCTCGAGGCGAGGAAGCGCAGCACCCCCTTGAGGTCGGCCATCGTCGTGCCCGGCTCGACGAGGAGCCCCTCCACCTGGTGGAACATCGGGTAGTGGGTGGCGTCGGCGGTGTCGGGCCGGTAGACGCGCCCCAGCGACACGATCCGCAGCGGCGGCGGGCGCCGTTCCATGACGCGGATCTGCACCGTGCT
>CAISKG010000570.1 GCA_903885855.1 uncultured Planctomycetaceae bacterium | reverse complement strand
GCCGTGGTCGACGTGGGCGATGATGGCGATGTTGCGGATGTCGGCGCGGCGCGGGTGCGACCCGGCCGTCGCGGGGTCGGTGGTGGGCATGGCCATGGCGGGGCCCGGCGGGCGGGCGGTTCCAAGAGAGGGGGGGCGGACGGTGAGGCGGGGGCCCCGCGGGGGGGCGTGGCGGGCGGGCAGTGGAATCCTCCAGTATTCGGCACGCGGGCCCATCGCGTCCAGTCGGTCCCGATCGGCCGCACGTCGCCGCCACTGCCGGCGCGACCCCCCCGCGGCGGAAACCGGTCAGGAGGGCCGCGGGCCGCACGCCGGTGGCGGTTCGCGGCGGGGCTGAAAAAACTGTTTTTTCAAGGGGGGGCGACCGTGAAGCACGGTCGAGGATCGGGGCGTTAGCGACGGCTACCGTGCCCCGCGGCAGGCGGCGTGGAGCCGGTCGAAGAGGGAGGCGGGGCCGCTGCCGGGATGGATCGCTTCCCAGCCGGCACGCAGTCGCGGGAGCCCCGCCGCCGCCTGCCGGCAGGCTTCCGCCGCCTCCGCGGCGGCGCGCGGGCCGGTGAACAGCGCCACGAATTCATCCCCGCCGAGGCGGGCGACGATCCGCGCCGTGGGGGCGACGCAGCGGAGCCGCGCGGCCGCCTCCACGAGCAACCGGTCGCCGGCGGAATAGCCGCGATCGTGATTCACCCCCTTGAGCCCGACGACGTCCACGAGCACGCAGGCCCCGCGCGGCGCGGCTTCGGCGCGCTCGCCGCGGCGCGTCGCCAGCAGACGGGTGAGCGCCCGCTCGAGCCGGCGGCGCGACGCCAGCCCGGTGAGGGGATCGGCGTCGTCGGCCGGCGGTCGGCGCAGCCCGGACGGGCCGCGCCGCGCCGTGCGGTTTCGGCGGGGCCGCGCGGGATCAGGGGCGGGTGCGGCCATGCAAGAGCGCCAAGCGGCGGGGCGCGTGGGCGGCGCCGCGCGTCGGCGGCAGGCCGGCCGCGGGCGTGGGCGCCCCCGCGGGGCGGGGTCTCACCCGGTCGGACAGGGTCGGGCACTGGAGACGGAGGGACTCGAACCCTCAACCCCCGCGTTGCAAACGCGATGCTCTGCCAATTGAGCTACGTCCCCGCGGGGTCGCACCGGGGAATGCGCGCGCCAAGATTCGAACTTGGGACCTCCACCTTATCAGGGTGGCGCTCTAACCAACTGAGCTACGCGCGCCCGTGGGCCCGGCACGGCAGGCCGCCGCGGCCGGAGAGCCCGAAAACCGACGAGCCAAGTATCGGCCTCCGGGCACGGATTGCAACCCGTCCGACGCAGCCGGCAAAGTCGACCCACTCGCCCTTTCCCGCCCCCCTTGCCGGGGCGGTCCGGCGGCGCCTCCGACCGTCCCGGTGTTCCCGCCGGCAGCGGGAAAATGGGGCTGGCGCCGCCGCGGCTTCCCGCTACGTTCTGCACGCGCTTCCCCCCGCGAGGATTCCCCCCCATGATCGCCAGGCGTCACCGTTTTCCCTCCCTGCCCCGCCATTGCCGTGCCGCCCTGGCCGCCGCGATCGTCGCGGCCGCCGGCGTACCGGCCGGCGCCCAGCCGAGCGTCGAGCAGGCCCTGCGCTACCGTCCCAAGCAGCCGCGCGTCGATTGCGCCATGCCGACGGAGGAGGAGGCCAAGGGGGCGAGCCTCAAGACCGAGAAGCAGGGGACCGTCAACGCGATGGTGGTCCGCGGTCCGCGTGGCGACGTGCTGCGCAGCTTCGCCGACACCAACGGCGACCGCACCGTCGACCGCTGGAGCTACTTCAAGGACGGGATCGAGGTCTACCGCGACGTCGATTCCGACTTCGATTCCAAGCCCGACCAATTCCGCTGGGTCAACGGCGGCGGCAGCCGCTGGGGCCTCGACACCGACGGCGACGAGACGCTCGACACCTGGAAGGTGCTCTCCGCCGAGGAGGCCTCGGCCGAGATCGTGACGGCGCTGGCTGCGCGCGACGCGGCCGCGTTCGCCCGGCTCCTCCCCACCAAGGACGACCTCGTGGCCGCCGGCGTCGAGGAGCCGCTCCTCGGCGAACTGCTCGCGCGCGTCGCCGCGGCGCAGACCGACTTCGCGTCCCTCGCGAAATCCCAGCAGGAGATCGCCCCCGAGACGCGCTGGGTCAACATGCTCGCCAGCCAGCCCGGGGTGATACCCGCGGGTTCGCCCGGCGCCGCCGCCGATCTGCTGGCCTACGACAACGTCGTGGCCCTCGTCGACGCCGGCGCCAAGGGGGGCCAGGTGTACGTGGGGTCGCTCGTGCGCTGCGGCGACGCCTGGCGGCCGCTCGACGCGCCGCAGATCCCCGGAGCGGCGGGCGAGATCGGCGAGCCGATCGGATTCTTCACCCCGCGCATGAGCGTGGCCGGCGGCGGCGACGCGCCGGCCGAGGACGAGCGCCTCAAGCCGCTGCTCGATCGGCTGCGCGGCATCGAGACGAAGCTCACGGAGGCCGCCGGCGACGACCGGGCGAAGCTCGCCGAGGAGCAGGTGGCCGTGCTCGACGAGGTGGTGGCGGCCGCCGCCGACGATCAGCGCGTCTTCTGGACGCGGCAGCTCGCCGAGACGATCGCCGCCTCGGTGCAGGAGGGGGTCCTCCCCGGCGGCATCGAGCGGCTCGAGCGGATCGTGGAGGGGGCGGCCGGCGACGAGCCGCTCGAGGCCTTCGTCGCCTTCCGTCTCGCGTCGGCCCGCTACGCGGCGGCGATGCAGGAGCCGGGCGCCGACGTCGGGAAGGTGCAGACGGCCTGGCTCGAGGAGCTCGCAACCTTCGTCGAGCGTCACCCGACCGCCCCCGACGCCGCCGAGGCGCTCCTCCAGATGGGGATCGCCGACGAGTTCGGCGGCGACGAGAAGCAGGCCCTCGCCCGCTACGAGGCGATCGTGACGCAGTTCCCCGAATCCGGCTCCGCCAAGAAGGCGCGCGGCGCCGCGCGGCGGTTGCAGAGCGTGGGGCGGACGCTGTCTCTCTCCGGCACCGCCGTGGATGGCAAGACGGTGTCGCTGGAGTCGCTCAAGGGGGTGCCGGTGCTCGTCCACTACTGGGCGACCTGGTGCGAGCCCTGCAAGGTCGACATCGCCCAGATCAAGGAGCTGTACGCGAAGTACGGTCCGAAGAAGTTCGCCGTCGTGGGGATCGCGCTCGACACCGACAAGCAGGTGCTGGCGAAGTTCCTGGGGCAGAAGCCCCTCCCCTGGCCGCAGCTCCACGAGGCCGGGGGCCTCGACGGCCGGCTCGCCGAGGAGCTCGGCGTGCTGACGCTGCCGACGATGTTCCTCCTCGACGCCGAGGGGAAGGTGGTCGATCGCAATCTCGTGATCGCCGACCTGGAGAAGAAGCTCGAGGAGATGGTGGGGCAGTGAGCGCCGGGGGTCCGCCCGGCGCACCGACAGGGAGGTCGGTCGCATGAGCCCGATGGTGTGTGTGCTCGGTGGCGTGCAGGCGTTCGGTCTGGCGGCGTCGCTCTCGGCGCGCGTCGCCCAGGGGACGCGCTACGAGACCGTCGCCCAGGCCGCCTGCCTGGCGGCGCTGGCGGTCGTGGGGAGCGCGTGCGGCTTCGCGATCCAGTTCGGGCCGGATGCCGCGGCCACGATGGCCGTCACGCTCCTGGCGATGACGATGATCGCCGTCGTCGACCCGCGTGGGCGGGGCTGAGGTCCGCGCCGCCGCCCCGGCCCTGCCCAGCCTGCCCCGTTTGCCGGCATCTCCGGCGCGGAAGGCCCGTTCGCGAGAACCGGAAAAAGACTCCCGTCCGGCACCACCGTCAGCCTAAGAATGGGGGCAGGCGCACCCTCGCCCGTTCCGCAATGGGCGGAGCGCGGGGAGCCCTCGTCCCCGTCCCGCCGCCGCGCAAGGAGTCATTCATGTCCATTTCGAGGTCCACGTTCCTGGTGGGCGTGCTGGTGGCGTCCGCGGTGACGTCCGCCGCCGCCGCCGACGATCTCGCGTCCGCCGTGGCGGCACGGCTTCGTGAGAGCGGAGCCGTGACCGGTCACAAGGTCGACATCAAGGCCAAGGCCGGGACGGTGATCCTCGAGGGGCAGGTCGGCGATGCCTCGCAGCTCGCCGCCGCCGAGGAGGCCGCCGCCGGCACCGAGGGGGTGGAGCGGGTCGTCAACCGCCTCTCCATCGCCCGGAAGGCGGCCGCCGAGGAGGAGGGGCGCTCCGGCGGGCTGCTCAACGCCTTCTCGATTCCCTCCTCGATCCGCTCGGCCGTCGGCCTCGGCAAGGGCTCGAAGGCCACCACGCCCCGCGACGTCCAACTCACCCAGGCGGTCGGCGCCGCACCGGAGGGGGCCGATCCGCGGCCGCTCGGCCGGGCCCCGGCCCGCCCGCTCCAGCCCCACGCGGCCGGACGCGGTCCGCTCGGCGGCCAGACGGTCGCCCTCCGGCAGCCGATGAATCTCCCCTCCCCTGGCGGTGCCTACGGCGGCGTCGTCAACGACACGATCGTCGGCGGCATGGCCGGCGGGGTGCCGGGGGGTGTGGGGGGCGGCCAGATCGTCCCCGGTTCGGTGCGCTACAGCGAAAACGGGGCCCCGATGCAGGGGGTTCCGATGCAGGGGGCCCCGATGGCGGGCGGCCCCGGCATGGGCGGCCCGATGATGGCCGGCCCCGGCGGCGGCCTGGGAGCCCCGATGCCGGCCCGCGGGATGGGGGTCGGAGCGGGAGCGGTGCCGATGCGGGGCGACGGGCCGAACATGCCCAACTACGCCTGGCCGAGCTACGCCTCCTCCCCGAACTACGCCGCGGTCCAGTACCCCACGCAGTACTCCCCCACCGCCTGGCCCTACATCGGCCCCTTCTACCCCTACCCGCAGGTGCCGCTCGGCTGGCGGCGGGTGTCGCTGGAATGGGACGACGGCTGGTGGTGGCTCGACTTCGACGAGCGGCACATCCACAGCCACCACCGCTGATCCCCGTCCGGGCCTGACCCGGCAGGACGCGGCGAACGACGAACGACACGCGACCCATCCCCGCCGGCGGGGGTGGGTCGCGGTGTTTTCCCCCCCGCGCCCCGGCGGGGGCCGGGCCGGATTTCTTGCCCGGTCGGAAAAATCCGCAAGTTCCCCGGCGGCGCGGTCGATACAACCCGCAGGCCTTTCCGGACTCGACCGCCTTTCCAAGACAGTTCGAGGAGTCTCCCATGAGGGTTTCCGCCAGGTTCCTGCTGCTCGCCGTGGTGATCGCCGCGGGCACCGTCACCCAGAGCGGCTGCTTCTGGCTCACCGCCCAGGGACCGAACCTCGGACCGCTGGCGATCCCGATCCCGGTGCCGGTCGGGGTGCAGAAGAACAAGGAAGACCAGTTCTGGGAGTACGAGCGCTACGAGCGGGTGCCGATCCTCGGCGCCCTGCAGCCCGGGGGGCCGTGCGTGGCCCTCGACGAGCCGAGCGACGACGAGGTGATGCGGGCCCTCGAGAAGGCCCGCCCGGTGGAGGGCAACTGGCCCTTCCTCTACGAGGTGCAGCGCAACCACGTCCGCATCTCGAAGTGCAAGATCGCCGACTACATCGATCCTCCGCGGCACCTCCCGCTGGTGGGGCCGACGCAGCTGCACCATGCCCACTACAAGTGCACGATCTACTTCCAGGAGGTGAAGCGCGTGGGCTGGCCGGTGCCCCACACGCTCGTCGACGACGACTGCCAGGAGGTCGTGTACATCGATCACGACCACCTCCACATGGTGGGCCAGGTCGACCCCGGCTGCGACGCGAACTTCTGATCCGGAAGGTCTTGGCGGTCGGTCCGGGACGACCACGGTCTCGGACCGACCGCCGACCCCCGGCCGGCGCGAGTGTCTCCCGACCGCGCCGCCTCCCCGCCCGCACCTCCCGCGGCGCGGCCCCGCACGGCCGAATCCGCCGCTGCGACCCCTCGTTCCGGCGGCGCCGGCAGGATCCCCGCAAGTTGACCCCCCTCCCCCCGGGGTTACACTTCGAGGTGGAAGGAATCGCCTTCCGGGGCCCCGGCAGTTCGCAGGGAAACGGTCATGTTCGCGATCATGGGTCTCGGCCCGCTCGAGATGGTCATCGTCGGCGTGGTGATCCTGCTCCTCTTCGGGTCGCGGCTCCCGAAGGTGATGCGGTCGCTCGGCCAGGGGATCGTCGAGTTCAAGCGTGGCGTGCAGGGGATCGAGGACGACGGCACCGCCGGCCGCGGCTGATCGCCCCTGCCCCGGCGATCCAGCGAAACACGCCATGTTCGGACTCGGCCCCCTCGAAATCGTCCTCATCGGCGCCGTCGCCGTGATGCTCTACGGCAAGCGCCTCCCGGAGGTGGGCCGGTCGGTGGGGCAGAGTCTCGGCGAGTTGCGCAAGCAGATGACGTCGCTGAAGCGCGAGATGGACATCTCCGCCCACATCGACTCCGCCGGCGGCGGCTCCTCCCGGCGGGCCTCGCCCCGGCGGATCGACGACGGCGGCGCCGGCCCCACGACGACCGGGGCCCGCTTCGATCCCCCGCCGCCGGACGACGCCGCCTGACCCGGCCGCGACGCCCTCCCCTCCGGACGCGGCGTGGGGCGGCGGCAGGGGGCGGGCCCGTGACGAAGCGCACCTGGCATGCTACGATCCGAGGGCGTCGTCCGCGGTCACCGCCGCGGACCACCGCGGGCAGCTAGCTCAGTTGGTTAGAGCGCTACGTTCACACCGTAGAGGTCACAGGTTCGAATCCTGTGCTGCCCACTGCGTCGACCGGCGACCGGTCGCATCGGGTTCGCACCGAGTGCGGTGCGCCCCACATCCGGACGACCCCGTCCGCGACGACTTCCGGGGGTGGTCATGGCTCCAGGCTTCCTCTCCTGCATCGGTCGCCTCTGCCTCGTGGCGGCCGCCGCGCTGCAACCCGACGCCGACGTGTGGCGCGGCAAGGTGGAGTCGGTCGTCGACGGCGACACGCTGCGGGTGCGCGACGGCGACGCCCGGCTGCAGAAGGTGCGGATCCTCGGCATCGACGCGCCGGAGAACGGGCAGCCCTTCTTCGCCGCGGCGCGCGAGCATCTCGCGAAGGTGACCCGCGACCGGGAGGTGGAGGTGACGCCCACCGGCACCGACGCCCAGGGGCGCACGGTCGCTCGGGTGTCGATGAACGGCAACGACGTCTCCCTCGACATGCTGGCGGCCGGTCTGGCGTGGTATCAGCGCGGCGACACGGAAAACACCGCCCTCGAAGCGGAGGAGCGCAAGGCCCGGGCCCGCAGCGCCGGCCTGTGGATCGACAAGGACCCGATCGCCCCGTGGGATTGGCGGGAGGCGGAAAAGGCCCGCTCCAAGGGGCGGAAGCGCCCGGTGCCGGAGGCCGCCCCGGCCTCCCCCCCGCGGCCGTCCGACGGCGGCTGAGCGGCGGAATCCCCGGTCGGCGGGCCGGTTTTCAGGGCGTGCCGGGGCCGTGGAGGGGCGTCCCGGACCGGCGGGGCTCGAAAAACGCCCCTTGACAAGCCGAGCGCGGTTGTCCCTGCGCGTCCGAAATGATAGAACGTCCGGCGTCCGACTGACTTTCGTCCGCACACCGATTCCGATCGGGAACTGCACTGCGTGCTCCGGCGATGGTCGACATGTCGATGTGATCCTGGAAGCAGTTCCCGAGTCCAAGAGGTTGTTTTCTATGGCCCGGAAGATTTACGTGGGGAACCTGCCGTGGTCCACCACGTCCTCCGATCTGGAGCAGTTGTTTGCCGCGCACGGCGCCGTGCGTTCCGCCGAGGTGATCTCCGACCGTGAAACCGGTCGGTCGCGCGGATTCGGGTTCGTCGAGATGGAGACCGACGAAGGTCTCCAGGCCGCGATCGCGGCCCTCAACGGGCACGAGATGAACGGTCGTCCGCTGACCGTCAACGAGGCGCGCGAGCGCACGCCCCGTCCGGGTGGTGGTGGCCGTCCCGGCGGCGGCGGTGGCCGCGGGTACGGTGGCGGCGGTGGTGGCTACGGTGGCGGTGGCGGCGGGTATGGCGGCGGCGGTGGCGGTGGCTACCGCGGCGGCGACCGGTACTGATCCGGGCCCCACGATTCCTCCGTGCACACACGACACAGCGCGTCGTGCGGGGGCCGGGTATCGTCCCGGCCCCCGCCGACCGTGTGTCGCGCCGATCGGCACCCATCCTGAGCGGCTCCCGTTCCCCGTGATCGGTCGTCGCGTTGTCTCGTTCGCCGTTTCCCCTTTTGTCCGTTCCGTCCCGTGAGCCTCCGATGCCCCCCGCCAATTCCAAGTTCGGCAAGACCGTCAAGAAGAAGGCCAAGCCCCGCGCCAAGGTGAAGCGGCGCGATCCGATCTACATCGACGGCGCGCGTCCGCGGCCGATGTACGTCGACTACAAGGATCTCGAGCTGCTCGGCAAGCTCGTCAACCGCCAGGCCAAGATCCTCGGCCGGCGCAAGAGCGGCTGCACCGCGGCCAGCCAGCACGCCGTCACCAGCGCCATCAAGCGGGCGCGGTTCATGGCCCTGCTCCCCTACGTGGGCGAGTGATCCCGCGCGGCCGCGGCTCCGCCCCCGGCCGCGTGCCCGTCGGGGCGGGGCGCCGTGGCGGCGCCGGCACGTATGGCGGGGAAGGTGGGGCTCGGGGGCCGGCTCCCGGCGCTGTCCGATGACCGAACCTCGCGATCCCCACGACACGCCGCCGCCGGGAAGCTGGTACACCGCCCGGCGGCGCGTCGAGTTCCGCGACACCGACGCGGCCGGTATCGTCCACTTTTCCGCCTATTTCGTCTGGATGGAGGCGGCCGAGCACGACTTCCTCCGGGCCGCCGGCGTGCGGCTGGTGGAGCCGGTGCCCGCCGACTCGGTCGCCGAGCCCCCCTTGGTGGTCAGCTGGCCGCGGGTGAGCGCCACCTGCGATTACCTCTCGGCCGTCACGTTCGACGACGAGATCGAGATCCGAGTCGGCGTGGAGGCGGTCGGGCGCACGAGCGTGACCTACGCCTTCCGCTTCGAGTGCCGCGGGAGGGCGGTGGCACGCGGACGGGTGGTGGCGGTGCGTTGCCGGATGCGGCACGGCGCCGCGCCGCTGGCCGTCGAGATCACGCCGGAGATCCGCGCCAGGCTCTCGCCGTACATGGTCGCGGCGGAGGATGACCGCCCTCCGGCCCGGCGCCGCGGCGGCGCCTGACGCGCCCCGCCGTCGCCCGCCGACGAACACCACTCCGGAGGTCGCCGTGCTCGAGGTCGCAGGGCTCGCGAAGTCATTCCCCTCGGCCGCCGGGCCGGTGCGGGTGCTCGATGGCGTCGATCTCCGCCTCGCGCCGGGCTCGCGCTGCACCGTGATGGGGCCGAGCGGGTCGGGGAAGAGCACGCTGTTGGCGATCCTCGGCACGCTCGACGAACCGACGGGCGGGACGGTGCGGCTCGACGGGCTCGATCCCTTCGCCGGCGGACCTGCCGAACGCGCGGCGTTCCGCAATCGGCACGTGGGGTTCGTGTTCCAGGAGCACCACCTCCTCGACGGCTGCACCGCGCTCGACAACGTCGTCCTCCCTGCCCTGGCGCGCGGCCGGATCGATGGGGCGCTCGAGGATCGCGCCCGGCGGCTCCTCTCGCGCGTGGGGCTCGACAGCCGCGCCGGGCACCTGCCCGGCGAGCTCTCCGGCGGCGAGCGCCAGCGGGTGGCCGTGGCCCGGGCGCTGATCATGGAGCCCCGGCTCGTGCTCGCCGACGAGCCCACCGGGCAGCTCGACGCGCATGCGGCGGCGCTCGTGGCCGAGTTGCTCGTGGAACTCGCGGCCGAGAACGGCGGCATGCTCGTGGTGGTGACGCACGCCGACGCCCTGGCGGCACGCGTCGGCTCGGTCCACCGGCTCGTCGACGGCCGGCTCGTGGCGGGCGCCGCGGGGGACGGTCGATGAGCGCGGCGCCGATCCGCTCGCCGGCGGCCCTCGCCGTGCGCCTCGCGGCCACCTGGTGGCGGCAGCTCCTCGCCCTCGCCGCCGCCTGTGCGGTGGTGGCGGCGACGATCGCCGGTGCCGTCGGCGTCGGCGACGCCCTTCAGACGGGCTTGCGACGGCTGGCGCTGGAGCGCCTCGGCGGCGTGACCGCGGCGGTCGTCGGCGATCGCTTCTTCAGGGCCGACCTCGTCCGCTCCGCGGAGGGCGATGCGCCGCTCCATCCGGCGCTGGTGCTCGAGGTGACGTTCGAGGCCGCGGCGGGCGGGGTTCCGGCGCGGGCCACGATCCTGGCCTGCGACGCCGCCGCCGATCTCGGCTTCTCCCCGGCCCCGCCGCCGGTGGCCGGGGGAGAGGTGGCGCTCAACGCGCCCTTGGCGGAGGCGCTCGGCGTGCGGGCCGGGGACACCGTGGTGGTCCGGGTGCCGATGCCCTCGGCCATCCCGGCCGACAGCCCCATGGGCCGCCGGACGCCGGAATCGGCGGGGCGGCGGCTGCGCGTGGCGGCCATCCTCCCCGAGCGCGGCATCGGCCGCTTCTCGCTGCGGCCGGCGCAGGTCACCACCGGTGTGGCGGTGGCGCGGCTCGGCACCCTCCAGGACATCCTCCGCCGCGGCGACGTCGCCAACGCCGGGCTCGCCGTGGGGCCCGACGCGGCGACGCTGAAGGCCCGGCTGCGGCCGGCGCTGGCCGACGTCGGCCTCGCGCTCGAGCCGGTGCCCGAGGGAGGGCTGCGGCTGTCGAGCGCGGCCCTCGTGCTCCCCGCCGAGGTCGACCGCGTCGCCGAGGAGGTGCTGCGGCCGGAAGGGGGCGTGCCCACGCTCGTGTTCCTCGCCAACGCGCTGACGGCGCCGCCCGACGCCGGCCGCCCCGCCGCGCGGATCCCCTATTCCACCGTGCTGGGGATCGCCGACGCCATGCTTCCCGTCGGGGCCCTCGAGGATGCCGATGGCCGCCCCCTCGCGCCGCCCCCCGACGACGGGATCGTCATCGACCGCTGGATGGCCGACGACCTCGCCGCCCAGGGCAGGCCGGTGGCCGTCGGGGATCCGCTCGAGGTGCGCCTCTTCCTCCCCGAGACGCTCCACGGCCGCGTCGAGGAACGCGTGGAGAGGCTGCGCGTGACGGGGATCGCGCGGATGGAGGGCATGGCCCTGGCCCGCAGCGTGGTGCCGGAGGTGGAGGGATTCACCGACGAGAAGTCGATCGCCGATTGGGATCCCCCCTTCCCCTTCGACCGGCAGGCCGTGCGCACCGTGCCTCCGCACGACGAGGACGACCGCTACTGGAAGGCCCACGGGGCCACGCCGAAGGCGTTCGTGTCGCTGCGCTGCGCGCGCCGCCTGGCGGCGGGGCGGTTCGGCGCCACCACCGCCTGGTTCCTCCCCGGCATGGATCCGGCCGCGCGCGACGGCCTCGCGGCGCGACTCGCCGCCGGGCTGGTGCCCGAGCGGCTCGGGATCCGCGTCGACGATCTGCGCGCGAACGCCCTGGAGGCGGCCCG
>CAISKG010000569.1 GCA_903885855.1 uncultured Planctomycetaceae bacterium | reverse complement strand
CCGCCAGGGCGGCGGCGACCGCCGGCGGAAGGCTCGGGCTTCGGTGGGATGCGGTCACGGCTGAACCTCGGGGGCTCTCGGGGGGGCGACCGGGTGTGGCACGGGGCGTGCCACGCCGGGCCGGCGGGGTGTCGTCACTTGGCCGCGGGGGCGGGCTGCTTCCCCTGGAGCCGCAGCTTCTCGAGCCGCGACAGGGGCTTCTCGGCGGGCGGGGCGGCCGGGGCGGGGGCCGGCGCGGCGCCGGCATCGGGGGCGGGCGGAGGGGGCGGAGGGGTCGTGGGAGCGGCCACCTGCAATTCCGTGCCGGCGCCGCGCATGGTCACCGGCTCCCCCTGGACGGTCACCACGAGTTCCACGAACGGCGTCTTGTGGTTGCCGACGGGCGTCTTGTCGGAGGTGGCCACCTGGAAGATGAGTTCGGTGGTGTCCTTCGTGAACGGGAGCTCGGTGACGGAGGTCTCCGGAGGGAGCCCCTGCAGGCGCGCCACGCCCTGCCCCTCGAAGGGCGCCTTCTGCTCGAGGGTGCAGACGATCGCCGCCGTCTGCCCCTGCTCGCAGGAGGCCCGCGCGAGCGTGCTCACCACGTAGGGATCCACCACCTCGAGGGTCGCCAGTTGGCTGGCGGCCCAGGCCGGGCCGCCGGCGTCGGCCTGCGCGATGCAGTAGACGGGCCACGTCCCCAGGGCCGCGTTGCCGTCGGCGTTGATCGTGTAGAGGCCCTCGGTCTGGTCGGCCGGGATCGTGATGTTGGGGCCGGCGCCGATGCCGGGCGAGCGGAAGGGGAATTCCACCGTGACCGGCTGCGCGAAGCCCTCGCCGCGCTTCACCAGCACCTTGAGATTCATCGTCCCGTTGCGGGCGATGGGCGCCTTGGGCTGCACGATCTCGAGCTGGAAGGGGATCGCCTCCACGACGGCCGTCGCCAGCCGGTCGACCTTGGCGCCGTAGTACACGGCGTTGTTCGGGGGCCCGAGGACGAAGTCGGCGAAGTTCTCGAACGTGCCGCGCACCTTGACGTTCTCGTCCTTGGGACGCGCCTCGAGGGCCAGCAGGCCCCCGGCCAGCGGGGCGTCGGCGGCGGCCTCGAAGACGACCGGCATCTGCGACACCGCCCCCGGCATCTCCCGGAACACGGCGGTCATCCCGGCCGGCAGGGCACCCGGCTCGAGCACCAGGTCGCCGCCGAAATTGCTCCGCGCGGCGTTCACGAGCACCGCGTAGCGGTTGCCCCGGGGGACCATGATCTGCTGCCGCGTCTGGGAATAGCGGTCGACGCGCGGGATGGAGAGGGTGAGCGAGGGCACGACCGGCTGGAGTTCGACACGGTAGACGAAATCGGGGCGGCCGCGGCCGAGATGATCGGTGACACGCACCACGTATTCGCCATCCTCGGGCACCTCGAAGCGGAGGTAGGAATCGGGGCCGCGGGAGTCGTCGTTGCCGGCGATCCCGGTCCCGTCGGCCTTGAGGACGTTGACCACCGAATCGAGCCCCGAGCGGATCCGCCGCGCGTAGCACTCGACCTCGAAGACCTGCCCCTTGGTGGCGGCGAAGCGGAAGTGATCGACGTCGCCGTCGGCGCCGATGATGCCGTTGAAGGCCAGGGTCGATTCGGCGGTGGTGGCCTGGGCGGGGGCGTCGTTGGGCTCGGCCTCGAGCGCGTTGCCAAGCGCCGTGACGCGGAAGGGGAGCGGCGAGGGGCAGATCCCGCCGGCGTCGCGGGCGAACACCGGAAACACCCCGCCGGCGGCCGGATTGACCGTCGCGGGCACGGCGATCTCCTGTCCGAACGGCCCGGCGGCGTCGCCGAGGAAGGTCACCCCCACCGTCTCGCCCCCCCTGCCGCCGGCCGGATAGACGGCGGTGGGGCGGGGAAAGGTGCCGACGTGGAGCCGGTAGCGGCAATTGCCGTCGCCGGCGTAGCTCGTCTCGCGCACCTGGACGTAGTAGGTGCCTTCCTCGGGGGCCACGAAACTCACCACGCCGTCCTGCTGGGCGGCCGGGGAATCGTCGGCGGAGGCGACCTCGAAACGGCGCGCGTCGAGGATCGAGACGGCCGGATCGAAGAGGTAGGTTCCCAGCCGCAGCGCCTCGACGTCGATCCCCACACGCTGGCCCTTGGCGAGCTTGATGGCGTAGAGATCGGCGTCCTCGTTCTCGACGACGCCATGGACGGTGACGTTGAGCTCGAGCGGCTGCGCCTCGGGCAGCGAGCCGTTGGGCTCCTTCTCGTCGACGATCGGCAGGGCGCCGATCCGGAAGGAGCGGAAGTCGGAGATGCCCGACGTGCAGCGCACCTGGAGGAGCTGCTCGCCGAGGGGGTAGTCCTCGGGGACGGCCACCACCGCCTTGATGGTGTTGTCATCGACGGGCGTGATCGAGCGCACCACCAGCGGCGTGGCCGGCGTGAGCCCGGCCGGCGTGTGGAACAGCAGCTCCACGGCGTCCTTGAGCCTGGCCCCCTGGAGCGTCAGTTCCCGGTCTCCGCCGCGCTGCACGCCGCGCGGGAGGATGACGCCCAGCTGCGGATACGCCGCGAGGGCCCGGGCCGGGAGGATGGAGGCCACGAGAGCCACGAGCGCCGCACACCGGCGCAGGTCGGGCAGCGCCCGCACCCCGCGACACGATGACCATCCGCGAGCGACGCGCCGCACGATTGCCGGGCGGGACATGGGCTGACGGACGGCACTCGCGCCGTCTCTCCTCCGAGGGTGTGGGGCCGGGTGTGGATCGGACGAGCGGGACGGTGGCGGGTGGGAAGGCCGGCACCGTCCCGCACGCGTGAGCGTCGGCTTACGATCAGGCGATGAGCGGCTTCACGACCTTGCCGCCGTCGACGATCTCGATGGGGCGGTCGCCGGGAGCCATCAGTTCCTTGTCGGCGACGATGCCGAGGCGGTCGTAGATCGTGGTCGCCCAATCCTCGACCGTGAGGGGATCGTCCTCCGGCTCGCTCGCGGTGGCGTTGCTCGAGCCGTGCACGATGCCCTGTTTGAGCCCGCCACCGGCCATGACGACGCTGAACACCTTCGGCCAGTGGTCGCGGCCGGCGGTGCCGTTGATCTTGGGCGTGCGACCGAACTCCGAGCACACGCAGACCATCGTCGAGGCCAGCAGGCCGCGCCGGTCGAGATCGCGGATCAGTGCCGCGAAGCCCTGGTCGAAGGCCGGCAACTGCCCGCGCATGGCGCCGGCGATGTTGTCGTGCATGTCCCAGCCACCGTAGGTGAGCGTCACGAAACGCACCCCCGACTCCACCAGCCGCCGGGCCAGGAGCATGCGCATCCCGGCCTGGTTGCGGCCGTACTCGTCCTTGATGGCATCCGGCTCCTTGGCCATGTCGAAGGCGTCGCGCGCCTTCTCGGAGCTGATCAGGCTGTAGGCCCGCTCGTAGAAGGTGTCGAGGGCGTCGAGCGAGTCGCTCTCCTCCTTGGCGCGGAAGTGGTCGTTGACGACGTCGAGCATCCGCCGCCGCTTGTCGAAGCGCGGTTCGTCGACGCCGCCGGGAAGGCTGAGGTCCTTGACCTTGAAATTGCCGTCGGCAGGGTCGCTCCCCAGACTGAAGCCGGCGTACGACGAACTGAGGTAGCCGGTGCCGGCGTACTCGTTGGGCTGGTTGGGGATGCAGACGTAGGGGGGGAGGTTGTTGCGCGGGCCGAACTCGTGGGCCACCACCGATCCCATGCTCGGATACTGGAGGGCCGGGCTGGGGCGGTAGCCCGTGAACATGTTGTGCGTGCCGCGCTCGTGGGCCGCCTCGCCGTGGGTCATCGAGCGGCAGATCGCCAGTTTGTCGGCCACGGTGGCCGTCTGGGGGAGCAGTTCACCGACCCGCACGCCGGGGACGTTGGTGTCGATGCTCCCCAGCGGACCGCGGTACTCGACCGGGGCGAACGGCTTGGGATCGAACGTCTCCTGATGGGCCATGCCGCCCGGCAGGAAGATCGTGATCACGCTCTTGGCCGTCCCCTCCCGGCTCTCGTAGTTCTTGATGTCGGCACGGGCCTGCCGCATCCGGAAAAAGTCGCCCAGCGAGAGGCCCAGGCCCCCCACCACGCCGACCGAGAGGAACCCCCGACGGGCCAGATCGTTGCCGAGGCACTTCATGGCGGATGCCGCTCCAGATGATTCCGGGAAGGATCATCTGGAATTGTGGCACCCGTTTCCGGGTCTGTCGAGCGGCTGACGGGCTCGACATGGAGGCGGAGCCGCCCCGTGCGGCGGCGAAGACCGCACGCCTAAGTCGTTTTCGTGCAAGGACCTCCGTCGCGATCGCGGCGCGCGTCCCCGGCGGCGCCCACGGCGCCGCCGGGGACGCCCTTGATCACCCTGATCACCTCGACTCCGCCGGGAGATCCTGGATGAGGTTGCGCCAGTGGACGACGGTGGCGTCGGAGCGGGTCGAGGTCTCGGCCACCGCCAGGCGGATGCACCGCAGGGCGTCGAAGATCACCCCCATGGCGGTGATGCCGTCCTTGAACTGCCCCTCGTCGAGGTCGGGGCCGGCCACGCTGGAGCCGTCGACGAAGCCGTTGCGCTGCTGGAGCATGCCCACGCGGAAGAAGTAGAGCAGCCAAGGCTCGACGACGTCGAGGAGCCCCGCCACGTCGAGGGCCGCGGCCCCTGCCAGCGGCTCGCCGAACGTCGCCAGCGGCGCGCCGGTCCGCTGCTGCGTGGCGGCGAGCATGCGCCCGGCCTGCTTGGGAACGAGGCTGAAGACGGCGGTCGAATCGGAGATGGCGATCGAGGGGCTGACCTGCCCGTCGATCCCGGTGCGCTCGAGCGAGAAGACCCACAGCGCCCCCCCCTCGATGTCGGACTTCTCGGGGTCGGGGATCCGGTAGCCCTCGGGCACCGAGCCGGGATTGAGCGACCGAGTGAGGTCGACGAAGTCGTCGGCGATCTCGAAGAGGTCGGAGAGCCCCGCGCGGAAGAGCTTGGCGTCGGAGAGCCGCAGCGCCACCGCCGGCTCCACCAGCGGCAGCGGCTCGGCGGCCGCCGGCACGTCACGGTGCAGCCGCGCCACGGTCGACTTGCCGTCGATCACGAAGGCCACCTGGCCATCGGCCAGCGACGGGATGAACTTCTCCCGCAGGACCGTCACCAACCGCTCGGCCAGCGGGGCGAACTGCCGCTGCGTCTCCTCGAAGCGCTCGCGGGCGTCCTCGTCGGCCTTGGGCAGGAGGTACTTGAGGGCGAAGTCCCAGCCCATCTTCCCCCAGGAGACGAAATCGTCGAACTGGTCGGGGTGGGGCGTGGTGCGCATGACGAGCGACGCCAGCGGGGCGCCGCCGGTGTGCTCGAGGAGATCGAGCCGCTTCGAGCCGTCGAGGACGCCGTTCTTCGACCAATCCCACGTGAAGCCCTCGTAGCCCTTGTCGGTGAGGAAGGAGTAGCCGAGGGCGGGGCCGGGCTCGGGGAGGCGCCGCTTGTAGCCGGCCGAGATCCGCTCGAGCATCGCCCGCGCCTCGCGGGCCGCGCCCTCGGGGAGGTCGGCCGAGTCGGCGAGGGTGTCGGCGAGTTTGGCGAGCTGGTCGATGTCCTCGGTCGACGGGGCCACCGCCCGGGCCAGCGCCTCGCTCATGTAGCTGATCGCGGTGATCCGCTCACCGTTGTGCTCGCGCAGCGGCTCGAACGGCTTGGTGGAGGAGAGGCCCGCCCCGCCGGCGGGCGTCGCGAGCTTGTCGAGGTGCTCCGAGGAGTCGCCGATCGAGAGGATCACACGGTCGCCGACCAGGCCGAAGGAGATCGCGAAGTCGAGGTTCCCCAGGGCTCGGCGCACCTTCTCGAGGTCCTCCTCCGCCGCTCCCTCCTGGCTGCCGAGGATGCCCCCCCAGGGGATCATCGCGCCATCGATGGTGAGGGTCACGACCTCGCCGCCGGGCACCTTGCGGCGCGTGACGGCGTCGACGAGCATCGGCTGCGTCTGCGTGACGAGCTTGAGGAGCACCTCGAGCCGCTTCACCTGCGAGGTGGCGGCGTCGGCCTTGGTCGTCTTGAAGCCCCACACGATGTCGGGCATCACGATCATGTCGGCGTTGTCGGCCAGCGCCTGCATCACCAGCCGCGTGGTGAGCTCGTTGCTGACCGAGGGGCCGACGCCGAGGTCGTCGAACTGCGCGACCTGCCGCCGGACCGGCACGATCGCCGCGCCGGGCGGGAGGGCCGCGCCGTCCGGCTCGCCCATCTCCGCGTCGATGTCGATGTCGATGCCGATCGTGCCGCCGCCGCGGGCCATGGTGAGGATGTTGGCGATGTTCTGCGCCCGCTGCACCTTCTGGATCAGCTGCAGGAAGGTGATGCAAGAGGGCTCGCCGTAGAGGAAGGTGTCGGTGGAGACCATGTCGCGGAGGAGCTCCACCGCCTCCTGGTTCTCCGGGAGCTGCATGTAGGTGTCGATCATCGCCAGCGGGCTGCCCGGCTGCGACTTCTGCTCCTCGAACTGCGACAGCGCCTGGGAAACCGGGGGCAGGTTGCGGATCGAGGCGAAGGCGTTGCTCCCGAGGACCAGCCGGACCTGCTCCTCCAGCCGCAGCGTCGCCGTCACGAACGCGGCATCCTTGGGGATCATCGACACGCCGCCGTCGATGGCGTTCTCGGCACGGAGGCCGGCCGACAACAGGAGCGTGGCGAGCGCGGCGAAGACCGCGGGGCGGAGGGGGGAGGCGCTGGTCATGGCGGGACCTCGTGAGGGACGGCGGTCGGGGAACGACGGGGGCGACCGGGGATCGCGGTGACGATTCCCCTGGGCCCCCCTAGGATAGGGCCTCGTGGCTCTCCCGGGAAACCGGGAAAACAGCCCGTGAGAACCCCTCCGATTCCATAGGGCATCCCCACCGTGCGGCTCGGCCCGACCCTGATCGTGGACACCTTCGCCGAGGCCTTCCGCCTGCGCTATGCCCGGCTGATCGTCACCGCCCACGATCCGCACTGGCTCGCGGCGGCGGTCGCCGCCACCTGCGGCTACGGCACGAGCGTGCTGGGCTGCGACGCCGAGATCGGGCTCGAACACCTCCTCGACCCCTCCGCCACCCCGGACGGCCGGCCGGGGGCGGCGATCCTCGCCTTCGCCTTCGCCGCCGAGGGGCTCGGCAAAGCGATCGCCAACCGCACGGCGCAGTGCCTCCTCACCTGCCCGACGACCGCCGTCTTCGACGGCCTGCCGGAGGCCGCCGAGCGTGTGCCCCTGGGCGCGCATGTGCGCTACTTCGGCGACGGCTTCGAGAAGACCAAGGTCTTCCAGGGCCGGCGTTACTGGCGACTGCCGGTCATGGACGGGGAATTCCTCGTCGAGGAGACCTGCGGGGTGGAGAAGGGGGTGGGAGGGGGCAACTTCATCCTCCAGGGCGCGGGGCTCGATGGCACGCTCGCCGCCGTGCGCCGCGCGGTCGCGGCGATCGGCGCTCGGCCGGGGGTGATCGCCCCCTTCCCCGGCGGCGCCGTGCGCAGCGGCAGCAAGGTCGGGTCGCGTTACGAGGGGCTGCGGGGCTCCACGAACGAGGCCTTCGCGCCGGCCCTGGTGGGGCGGGTTCCCACGGAACTGGTCGACGGGGCGAACTGCGCCGTGGAGGTGGTGATCGACGGCACCGACGAGGCGGCGGTCGGCAACGCCATGGTGGCCGGAATCCATGCCGCCGCCGGCGCCGACCTGTTGGCGGTCTCCGCCGGGAACTACGGTGGCAAGCTGGGCAAGTTCCACTTCCCGCTGCGGGCCCTGCTCGGGGCCGCCGCTGGTTGATCTTCACCGCAGGGTGGGGGGTTTGGTACTTCCCCGGTCCCCGCGCGATGCCGGCGGCTTCTCGCCGCACGGGGGATTCCCGCCCCTGGGTTCCTCGCATGTCCGACCGACCCTCCCGCCAGGATCTCGTCGTGTCGCCGGAGCCTTCCAACCTGCGCTTCCTCGCCATCGCGTCGGCGTCGGCGCTGGCGGGCTTCGGCTTGGTGTGGGGGGCGCTGTGCCTGCGCGGCCCTGCCGAGCCCGCCGCCGACACCGACACCGCGAGCGTGGAGAGCGTGACGTTCGCGCCGGCCGAACCCGACGCGCTGCCGCCGCTGCCGGACGCCGCGGACATCGAGGCGACGCCGAGCGGGGCGGTGGCCGCCGATCCGCTGGTCGTCTCCGCCGATCTCGAGGCCCCCGCCCCGGATGCGCTGGCGCCGCTCGAGCCCGCTCCCGCGGAGGATCGCTACGCCGGTCGCACGACGGGCTTCCGGGCGCCGGAGCGGGGCAATCCGCTGCGCCCCGACGACGACGCGCCGCCGCTGCCCGGCGACGAGCCGGGCACCCTCCCCGCGATCGGCGTGGACGGCGGCGTGGCCGCGCTCGATCCCCCCGGCGCGGCGGCTGATCCGCTCCCGACGCAGGTACTCGCCGCGGCCGGCGCCGAAGGGCTTCTCGACGACCAAGACACCGCGCCCGCCGGCGATCCCGCCTCCGAAGTGTCCGCCGATCCGGGCCCGGATCCGGAGGGGATTCCGGGGGCGGATCCGGCGGCCGTCGCCCCGTTTCCCGCCGCTGGGCCGGCGCCGTTCCCCGAGGATCGTGGCGATCTCGCGGCCGCGCTGCCGCCCGCCGACGCGCGGGCCGCGTTAGCGCCCCCCGTCGCGCCCCCCGTCGCGGCACCCGCGAACGACGCCTTCAACGCCGCCTCGCGCCCGACCGCCTGGGCCGCCGGAAACGATGGCGTGCCACCGGGCCCGGCGCCGCTCGACGACCCCGGTGCGCCGGTGCCGGTCGGCGCGGCTCCGCGCGGGGCCGCCGCGCCGCTGCCGGTGATGCCCTTCGCGGCAGCGCCCCCCATCGGCCCGACGCCGGGGCCGTTTCCCGCGCCGGCCGGATCCCCCGTGCCCCCCGTGCCCCCCGCGGCCGCCGATCCGTTCGCGCCGTCGGCCGATCCGCCGGGGGGCGTCGCCCCGCCCCGCGCGGCCCCGCCGACCGCCACCGGGCAGGGGAGGCCCGGCGCGGTGCAACTCGAAGGCGTGCAGACGCCGCAGTTGACCGTCGAGAAGCGCGGCCCGCGCGAGATCCAGGTGGGGAAGACGGCCCGCTTCGAGATCATCGTGCGCAACGTCGGCAGCGCCGTCGCCAACGACGTCGTGCTCAACGACGCCGTCCCCTTCGGCACGTCGCTGGTCGCAACGACGCCTCCCGCCACCCCCGTCGCCGCCGGCGCGGGAAATCCGGGCGACCTGCAGTGGCTCCTCGGCGCGCTGCCGCCGGGTGGGCAGGCCCGCGTCGGCATCGACCTGATGCCGATGGTCGAGGGGGACGTGGGGAGCGTGGCGAGCGTCACCTTCCGCGCCGACGCGTCGCTGCGGTCGCGCGCCACCCGCCCCGCCCTCGAGATCACGTCCCAGCCGGCCACGCCGGTGCTCGTCGGCGAGGATTCGCGCGTCTCGATCACGATCTCCAATCCGGGCAGCGGGATCGCCACGGGCGTGGTGCTCGAGGCGATCGTGCCCGAGGGCCTCGCCCACCGCTCGGGGCGGGAGCTGGAGTTCGACGTCGGGTCGCTGCCGCCGGGCGAGGCGCGCTCCATCGATCTCGTGCTGGCCACCTCGGGCCCCGGCTCGCACGGGCTGCGCCTCGTGGCGCGGGCCGACGGGCAGATCGAGGTGGCGCAGACGGCCAAGGTGCCGGTCACGTCGCCGACCCTCGACCTGGCGGTGAAGATGCCGCTGCGCCGCTTCCTCCAGCGCCCCGCCGCCTGCACGATCTCCATGACCAACGCCGGCACGGCGCCGGCGATGGCGGTGGAGCTCGTGGCCCAGCTCCCGGCGGGGATGAAGTTCGTCCGCGCCAACAACGCCGGCTATTACGAGGAGCGCACGCACCGCGTGCTCTGGAACCTCGAAGAGCTGCCCGCCGGCGAGACCGGCGAGGTGGAGGTGGTCCTGATGCCGGTGGCGCTGGGACAGCAGAAGATCCTGGTCGCGGCGCGGACCGCCGCCGGCCTGTCGGACCAGGTCGCCCACGCCGTCGAGGTCGAGGGGCTGGCGGCGCTGGCCTTCGAGGTGGCCGACAGCGAGGATCCGGTGGAGGTCGGCGGCGAGAGCGAGTACGTGATCCGGGTCGCCAACCAGGGCACGAAGCCCGCCGGTGGCGTGCGCGTCGTGGCCACGCTCCTGGGGGATCTCGAGCCGGTCGACGCGCGGGGTCCGGCCCCGCACCGGGTCGACAACCTGTCGATCGTCTTCGAGCCCCTGGCCAAGCTCGCCCCCTCCGAGGAAGCGCTCTACCGGATCCGCGTGCGCGGCCGGCGCGAGGGTGACCAGCGCGTCCAAGTGCAGCTCACGAGCGACGAGCAGCCGGCGCCGATCACGAAGGAAGAGACCACGCGCGTCTACGCCGACCGCTGATCGGCCCCGGCGACGTCGCCGGGGGCCGGGATGGCGCGGCTTCCCTCGGCCGCGCCGGGCTGCCAGACTCGCGGTGCGGACCGCCGCCTGCCGCGGCACCGCATCGCCCCGATGCATCCTGCCCTCCACCACACCTCCCACCGCCCCTGGCCGCTCCCCGCCGGGGAATGGACCTGGAGGCAGCGCTGGTGCGACCTGCTCTTCGCCCACTGGCCCGTGCCGGCCGCCGCCCTCAGGCCGCTCGTGCCGGAGGGGCTCGAGATCGACGAGCACGACGGCACCAGCTGGGTGGGGGTGGTTCCCTTCCGCATGGAGGGAGTGGCGCGACGGCCCCTGCCCGACGTGCCCGGCCTCTCCGCCTTCCCGGAACTCAACCTCCGCCTCTACGTGACGCGCGACCGGCGGCCAGGGGTGTGGTTCCTCTCGCTCGACGCCACGAGCGCCCCGGTGGTGTG
>CAISKG010000568.1 GCA_903885855.1 uncultured Planctomycetaceae bacterium | reverse complement strand
CGGCCGCGCCCGACGCGCCGGCCGCGCCCCCCGCCGCGCCGTCCCCGGCCGCCGCGCCACGGCCATCCGCGCCCGAGCGCCATCCGGAGGTGCGGCACGCCCGCCGCGAGCGCCTTCGTGCCCTCCTGGGATCGCCGCTGCCGGAGGCCACGCACGGCTTCCTCCTCGACCACGGCGCCCTGCTGGCGGGCCTCGCCGCCGCCGGGCACACGCTGGCCCTCGAGGAGGGCCGCCCGGTGTGCCGGATCGGCGCGGAGACGCTGCCGCTCGACGACCGCGCCGGTCTCGCCGCCGCCCACGCCCGGGCCCGCGGCGACTCCGATCCCGTGCCGTTCTGCTTCGTCGTCCTGCAATACAACAAGCCGGAGGTCACGGCGCGGTGCGTGGAGTCGCTGCGCCGCATCGACGCGGCGGGGCGGCGCGTGCACGTGATCGTCGTCGACAACGGCTCGGAGCCGGCCGCGGTGGCCCGGTCGCGCGCCCTCTTCGACGGGGCCGACGACGTGACGCTGCTGTGCACCGGCGAGAATCTCGGCTTCGCCCGCGGCAACAACGCCGGCTACCGCCTCGCCCGGGAGCGCTTCGGCGCGGCCTTCATCGCGGTCATCAACAACGACACGGTGGTGGGCGATCCGGACTTCGTCACGCGCTGCGTGGGGCTGTTCGCCAGCCACGCCTATTCCGTCCTCGGGCCCGACATCGTCACCCCCGACGGCCGCCACGAGAATCCCTGGGCCGACGCGATCCCCGACGCGGCCGGCTGGGAGACCCTCGCGGCCCTGTTCCGCAGCCAACGCGCGGCCTGGCAGGCGACCGGCCGGGCGGAGTTCCGCCGCACCGGCACGCGCACGCCCGAGGCCGCGGAGCTGCACGATCCGGTCCTCCAGGGGGCGGCGTTCGTCTTCTCCCCGGTGTTCACCGCCGATCGCGCGGCGGCCTTCGACGAGCGCACGTTCCTCTACGGGGAGGAGTTCCTCCTCGCCGTCGACTGCCTCCTCGCCGGCCATCCGCTCCTCTATTCGCAGGCCGTGTCGATCGCGCACGAGGAGGGGGTGTCGACGGCCGCGGTGCCGGAGAAGCGGAAGATCGAGCTCGGCTACGGCGCGGTGATCGAGACGGCCGGCTGGTGCGCCGAACGCCTCGCCCGCCACGGGGCGGCGCTGCGCGGCGAGCCGCTGCCGGTGGACGCGCCCGGGATCGCGACCCTCACGCGCGACGGCCGCACGCACGTCCTCCTCGACCTCTTCTTCTGCCAGCCCGGGTGCCACGGCGGCGGCGAATACGGCAAGGCGGTGTTCCGTGCGGTGGTCGCGGCGGCCGCGCGCCGCGGCGACGTGCAGGTGTGGGCCGCGCTCGATCCGGGGCAGTTCATCGACGATTGGGTCCACGAGGCCTGCCGGCGCCATGCCGTGAACACCGTCGCCGTCCGCTCCTACGACGACATCGTGCGCCTCGTCGACGGCGGCCACTTCGACACCTTCTTCGCCCCGGCGATCGTCGTCTACACCGGCTACGAGTACATGCGGCGCGTGGGGGGGGCCCTCCGCTTCCGCCCGGGGAGGACGGCCGTCGTCGGCACGCTCCTCGACGTGCGCGACCTGGAACTGGCGGAGGATTGGGAGCGGATCGCGCGGGCCCGGGCGGTCGCCGGCTGCACGCGCGAGGCGCGGCTCACGCCGCGCCAGTGGACCGCGGAGAAGGCGCGCGTGGAGCGCCATGCCGAGGAACTGCGCGGGATGTACCGCGCCATCTGCTCGAGCCCGGCGCTCACGGAGCTCGTGACGATCTCCGAGTACTCCGCGGCCGGGATCCGCTCGCGCACCGGCACGCCGCGCCCGGTCCACGTGCTCTTCGCCCCCGAGAAGGACCGGGCCGCCCCGGAGGCCTTCGCGGTGCCGGGCCTCGATCCCTCCGCCGAGCCCTTCGCGCTGGTGCTCAACGCGGGCCGCGAGGAGAAGAACGCCGCCGGCGTCGTGGCCGCCTTCGATCGGCTGTTCGCCGATCCCGATTTCGTCCACGCCCATCCCGGCCTCAAGGTGGCCCTGGTGGGGATCTCGGGCCTGGCCGACCTGGGGATCGCGCCATCGGCGCACGCGGCGCGCTTCGTGCCCCTCCCCCACCTTCCCGCCGGGCGCCTGGAGTATCTGCTCGCCCGGGCGCGGTTCCTCGCCTACGCCTCCTTCAACGAGGGCTTCGGCTACCCGCCGCTGGAGGCGCTGCACCACGGCACGCCGAGCCTGGTGGCCGGCAACACCTCCGTGCCCGAGGTGTGCGGCCGGGCGGCGGTGATCTGCGATCCCTTCGACCTCGGCTCGATCGCCGCCGGGATCCGCACGGTGCTCAAGCACCCCCCCGACGCGGCGGCGATGCGTGCGCAGGTGGCGACGGTGGCGTCCCGGCAGGCCCGCGACATGGAGACGCTCGCCGGGCTCATCTGCCGCCCGGCGCCGGCCCGGACGGCGGCCCCCGCGACCCGGGCCGCCTGACGCGCCCCGGAGGCCCCCGATGCCCATCGCCATCCACCAGATCTTCTACGACGACGCGCAGCGCCGCCGCCTCGATCCCGCCTTCATCCCCCACGACAACCGGGCCAATCCCGACCCGGCCTGGCGCGAGTACCACGTGTTCCGCACCGAGTACCGGGCGGGGCGCGTGCGGCCGGGGATGGTGACGGGGTACGTGTCGTGGAAGTTCGGCCGCAAGACCCGCCTCCGCGGCCGGGCCTTCGTCGACTTCATCGCCCGCCATCCCGACCACGACGTGTGGTTCGTCAATCCGCCGTGGCTCGAGCCGCGCTCCTTCCCCAACGTGTGGATCCAGGGGGAGCACCACCATCCGGGAATCCTCGGGCTGGCGCGGCGGGTGTTCCGGCGCTGCGGCATCGACTGCGATCCCGAACGCCTCCGGCAGCGCGAGGAGGAGGTGCTGTTCTGCAACTACTGGGCGGGGACGCGCCGCTTCTGGGACACCTACATGGCCTTCTGCGAGCCGGTGCGCCGCTGCCTCCTCCACGGACTCGACGCCCACGACCGGCGCCTCCTCCATTCCCGCGCCGACCGCGTCATCGACGCCACGTACGTGCCGTTCGTCATGGAGCGCCTCTTCAGCACGCTCCTCTCGCTGCGTCGCGACATCGCCTTCCGCCCCCTCGACGCCCGCCCCTGGTACGCCCCGGCGCGCTGGCTGCCGCGGCGGCGCGCGGCGTGACGGCGGCGCGGCCCGGCCGCGCCGCTTCTCGCCCCGCCCCGGCCGCGGGTACAACACGCCCGGCCACCCTTCCCGCCGGAATCGCCGCGATGCACGTCCTCCTCACCGCCGCCGAACTCGCCGCCGGCGTCGACCGGCTCGCGGCGGGCGTGGAACGCGACCGGCGCCCGGGAGGGCTCGTCGTCGTGGGCGTGCTCACCGGCAGCCTGCTGATCGTGGCCGACCTGATCCGGCGCCTCGCCGGGCCGGTGCGCGTGAACATGGTCTGGGCGAGCAGTTACCGCGGCACCGCGACGGCGCCGGGAGCGCTCGAGGTGCGGCTCGATCTCCTCCCCGATCTGGCCGGCCAGGACGTGCTCGTGGTGGACGACATCTTCGACACCGGCCGCACGCTCGAGGCGATCCTCGGCGAGCTGCGCCGGCGCGGCGCCGCCCGCGTGCGGTCGCTGGTGCTCTTGCGGAAGCAGGGCCGCGCCGAGGTGGACCTGACGCCCGATTTCGTCGGCTTCGACATCCCCGACGTGTTCGTCGTCGGCTACGGCCTCGACTTCGACGGCGCCTACCGCCACTTGGACCACGTCGCCGCCCTCGACGAGGCCGACGTGGCCGCCGCCCGGGCCGCCGCCACTCCCCCGCCGCCGGACCCCCGCCGATGACGGGCCCCGGCCGCCGCCGTGTCATCGTCGTCGTCCGCGGGCTGGATCCGGTGGGGAGCGGCCGGCAGGCCGAACTCGCCGCGGAGGCGCTGCGCGCGGCGGGGCACGACGTCGTGGTGGCCGTGACGACCGGGGGCGGGTCGGTGCCGTCCCGCCTGGTCCGGGCCGGTTTCCCGGTGCACCGCCTCGCGCGGCGCCCGCGGCCGGGCCCCCAGGCGACCGTGGCGCTGGGGCGGCTCGCGCGGCGCGGCGGGCCCGCCACGCTCCTGTCCTTCGG
>CAISKG010000567.1 GCA_903885855.1 uncultured Planctomycetaceae bacterium | reverse complement strand
CCTCCGGCGCCGGCGTGCCGCCGGGCCCCCCCGGCGCCGGCGGCTCCGCCGCCGTGCGGCCCAGCCCCAGCGCGACGTCGACGGCGAGCGTCCGGCCGCCGCCGAGGATCGCGGCCCGATCGATCACGGCCCCCAACTCCCGGATGTTGCCCGGCCAGGGATAGGAGGCCAGCAGCGCCAGATCGGCGGCCGACGGCTCGACGCACGCCAGGCCGAACCGCGTGGCGGCGCGCTGGGCGAAATGGCGCACCAGCGCCGGGATGTCCTCGCGGCGCTCGTGGAGCGTGGGGAGCAGGATCGGAAAGACGTTGATCCGGTACCAGAGATCCTCGCGGAAGGTGCGGTCCTTCACCATCGCCGCCAGATCGCGGTGGGTGGCCGCCACGATCCGCACGTCGACGTGGATCGGGGCCCGCCCCCCCACGCGCTCGATCTGGTGGTCCTGCAGCACCCGCAGGAGCCGCACCTGCGCCGGCAGCGGCAGTTCCCCGATCTCGTCGAGGAACAGCGTGCCCCGATCGGCCCGCTCGAACCACCCGTGGTGCTGATCGACCGCCCCGGTGAAGCTCCCCTTCTCGTGCCCGAAGAGCTGCGAGTCGACCAGCTCCGGCGGGATGGCGCCGCAGTTCACGCGGATGAACGGTCCGTCGCAGCGGCGGGAGCGGGCATGGATCGCCCGGCTCACCACCTCCTTGCCGGTGCCCGTCTCCCCCAGGATGAGCACCGGTACGTCGGACGCAGCCACGAGTTCCACCCGCTCCATGACGTGCTTGAGTCCGGTGCGCGCCCCGACCACCTCCTCGTTGATCTCGCGCCGGCCGAGCCGCGAGAGGAGCGTTTGCCGGTCGGCCTCGGCCGCCTCCCGCAGCGAGCGCAGTTCCTGGAGCCGGGCGTCGTTCTCGAGCGCCACGGCCATCGGTTCGAGGAGGCTCCCGAACAGCGCGCCGTCGCGCGGCGTGAACGCGGCCGGCGGGGCCGGCACGGCCGCGAGCAGGCCCGGCTCGCCATGCGTCACGCGGAGCGGACCCACGAGCGCGCCGGGGGCGATCCCGCGCGGGAGGGCGTCGATCAGCCAGCCGGCCTCCGCGGCGTCGGCCGGCGTCACGATCGCGTCCGATCGCAGCCAGCGCGTGAGGCGCTGCCAGGCGGTGCGCGAAACCTCCGCCCCGCGCGCCGCCGGCGCGAAAGCGCCCGCGGGGCCGCTGCCGGCGATCGTCTCGATCGTGCGCGACGCGCCGTCGGGCTTGAGGACGACCAGCCCCCGCAGCGGCAGTGCCTCGGCGAGCACCGCGGCGATCGCCGCCACGCTCTCGGCGATCTCGATGTGCCGGCAGGCCTCCCGCCAGACGGCGGCGAGGGTGCTCGGGGCTGCTTCGGACGGCGGGGGTGGCACGTTGTCTCCCGTTGGAAACCGGCATCCAGTATCCGCAATGGGATGAAGCCGTCAAATACGGTCGATTCTGTCATTCGAGGTCCGTGATATGAGACGGATTTTCCTTGAATTGTGCGGGCCGCGGTGGCCTTTCATCCCGCGTCGCCGCCAGCCCTTGCGCTGCTTTCCGGGCCTGCGAGAAGAGGGGAGGGATGGTGCGGCCGGGCTGCCGTCCGCAGGCATACGAAGTGATTGGCACGGCGATTGCGTTTCGTTCTCGTCGCCGCACCATCTCCGGAGCCTGTCGTGCCCATGCCCAGTCCCCTCGTCCGCTTCGCCCTCGGGCTCCTCGTGATGATCGCCGTCGCGGGCTGCGGCGGCGGGGCGGGAACCCCGCCCCCCGACGCCGCGACCGGCGTGGAACTGCTCAACGTCTCCTACGACCCGACGCGCGAGCTGTACCGCGACTTGAACGCGGCCTTCATCCGCCACTACGCCGAGGAGCACGGCCGCGGCGTGACGATCAAGCAGTCGCATGCGGCCTCGGGCAGCCAGGCCCGCGCCGTGATCGACGGCCTCGACGCCGACGTCGTCACGCTCGCGGTCTGGCCCGACGTCGATGCGGTCGCCCGCGCGGGCCTCACCCGCCCCGACTGGGAGAACCGCTTCGACAACCGTTCCGTGCCCTACCACTCCGTCGTCGTGTTCGTCGTCCGTAAGGGCAACCCGAAGGGCATCCGCGACTGGCCCGACCTCGTGAAGGGCGACGTCTCGATCATCACACCCAATCCCAAGACCTCCGGCAACGGCAAGTACAGCTTCCTCGCCGCCTGGGGCAGCGTCCTGGCGACCGGCGGCGGCGAGGACGAGGCCCGGGCGTTCGTCACGGAGATCTACCGGCGCACCCCCGTGCTCGACACGGGGGCCCGCGCGGCGACGGCCACCTTCTCGCAGAAGGGGATCGGCGACGTGCACCTGACGTTCGAGAACGAGGCCCACCTCGAGGTCGCGGAGTCGGGCGGCGAGCTGGAGATCGTCTACCCGCCGCGGTCGATCCGCGTCGATCCGCCGGTGGCGGTCGTGGACGCCAACGTCGACCGCAAGGGCACGCGGCACGCGGCGGAAGCCTATCTCGGCTTCCTCTACTCGCCGGACGGGCGCGCCATCATCGCCAAGCACCACTACCGCCCCTGGGGCGACGATCCGCCCCAGCCGGCGCCCGGCGAGGCCTGGCCGGCGGTGATCGCCTTCGATATCGGGCTCGTGGGCGGATGGGAGGCGGCGACCCCCCGGTTCTTCGCCGAAGGGGGCGTGTTCGACGCCATCTACCAGCCGGCCGGGGGCTG
>CAISKG010000566.1 GCA_903885855.1 uncultured Planctomycetaceae bacterium | reverse complement strand
CGCGGCGCCTGGCCGCGGAGGTGGTGGCGCTGTGCGCCGACGAGGTCCCCGACACCGACTCCCTGCGCGAGCGCCAGTCGGCGATCGACCTCCTGCCGCGCCTCGGGGTGCCCGGCCGCGACGCCGCGGCGGCGCTCGTGGCGTCGTACGACGCCGGCCGCCTCGACCCGCGCCTCTCGCTCGAGGCGGCCGAGGCCGCCGGCGCCGACCGCACGCGGATCCTCGCCTTGGCGGCGCGCGGGGGCGGGCCGCTGGCCGGCGGCGACGCCGACCGGGGGTGCGAGGTGTTCCTCGGCAAGACCGCCGTGGAGTGCCTCCGCTGCCATGCCGTGGCGGGGAAGGGGGGCATGGTCGGGCCGGCCCTCGACGGCGTCGGCCTACGGCACGACCGGGCCGGGCTCCTCGAGAGCATCCTCGACCCCGGGGCCCGCCTCGCCGACGGCTACCGGACCACGGTCGTGGTCACCGACGAGGGGCGGAGCGTGGCGGGGATCGTCCGCGCGGAGACCGCCGACGAACTGGTGATCCTCACCGGCACGGGCCTCGAGGAACGGGTGCCCAAGGACGCCATCGCCGATCGCGCCGAGGGGGCCTCGGCGATGCCGTCCGATCTGGCGGCGAGGCTTTCCCCCCGCGAACTGCGCGACCTCGTGGAGTGGCTGGCGGCCCTGCGCACACCCCCCGCCGCCGAACCGTGAAGCCCCGCCGGCCTCGATCAGCCGAACAGCGCCGTCACCGCCTGCGCTTTCACCAGCTCGCGGGGCTGGTTCAAGTGGTTGTAGACGATCGTCTCCGGGTCGATCCCGAAGGCGTGGTAGATCGTCGCCAGCAGCTCCATCGGGTGCACCGGGCTCTCCAGCGGCGCCGAGGCGGTGGCGTCGCTCTTGCCGTGGACGTGGCCGCGGCGGATGCCCGCCCCGGCCACGATCGAGGTGAAGCAGTAGGGCCAGTGGTCGCGGCCGTCGTTGGAGTTGCTGTTGCCCGACGTGCTCACGCCGCGCTGCGGTGAGCGGCCGAACTCCCCCACCGCCACCACGAGGGTGTCGTCGAGGAGTCCGCGGCTGTCCATATCGGTGATGAAGGCCGACAGGCCCCGGTCGAGCATCGGCCCCGACTGGTCCTTCATGCGCTTGGAGAGGTCGACGTGGTGGTCCCAGGAGTGGTTGTCGGAGTTGGCGACCTTCGGCCACACCACCTCCACGACGCGCGTGCCCGCCTCGACGAGCCGGCGGGCCAGCAGCAGGCTCTGGCCGAAGGTGTTGCGGCCGTAGCGGTCGCGCGTCTCGACCGGCTCGCGGTCGAGGGCGAAGGCCTCGCGGGCGCGCCCGGAGATGACGAGGTTGAGTGCCCGCTCGTAATACTCGTCGAGCTTGTAGTCGGCCACGGCCCGGTCGATCTCCGGCATCGTCTCGTCGATCAGCGTGCGCAGCCGCGCGCGGCGCTCGAGGCGCTTGGCGAACACGTCGGCGCGCAGTTGGAGGTCGTCGACACGGATCCGGCTCATCTTCTCCATGTCCATGTCGTCGCCGTCGGGGAACAGCGTGTAGGGATCGAAGTCGCGGCCGAGGAAGCCGGCCGTGCCCCCCTTGCCCACCACGTTGCTCTCCTGGAGCGGCCGCGGCAGCATCACGAACGGCAGCATGGGCTCGGTCGGGGGCCGGAGGCGGACGATGTTCGAGCCGAAGTTGGGGAAGTCCTTGGCGTTGGGCGGCTCGAGCTGCCCCGACGGGCTCACCTTGTCGGTCGTGTAGCCGGTCATCATCTGGTAGATGGCGGCGGTGTGGTTGAAGAGCCCGTTGGGGGTGTAGCCCATCGAGCGGATCATCGTGAACAGATCGTTGCAGCCGGCCAGGAGCGGGAGATTCTCCGTGAACTGGATCCCGGGGAGCTTCGTGGGGATGTTCTTGAACACGCTCCGCACGTTGTCCGGCACGTTCTCCTTCGGATCCCACAGGTCGAGGTGGCTGGGGCCTCCCTGGAGGTAGACCATGACCACGCTCTTGGCCCGTCCCCAGCCCGGCGCGGCGGTGCGGCCGCCCGGCACGCTCGACTCCACCGCCCGGGCCTGGAGCCGGAGCAGCTCGGGCAGCGACAGGCCGAACAGCGCGCTTGCCCCCGCGCGGAGGATGGCGCGGCGGCTGGGGCCCGGCTGGCGGTCGCACAGATCCCGTCCCTGACGGCCTGGAATGACGAGCATGGTGGTCTCTCCTGCGGAGGTGGGGACGAGGCCCCTGGATGGATCGGCCGGTGCGGAATCAGTGGTTGAAGAAGAATGCCGGGCTGTTGATGAGCGCCCAGGCCAGATCCTGGATCGTGGTCAGGCGGTGGTTGGCGGTCTGGTTGGCGCTCGAGGCCACGTCGGCCCGGAGCCGGACGATGGCCGGATCCTCCGGCACCGCGGCCTCCGCGGCGCGGATGGCGTTGGCGAGGGCCATGAGGCCGGGATCCGGGGGGAGGGGCTTCTGGGCCTCGACGAGCGCGGCCCGCAGGTTCCGCCCCATGTCGTCGGCGGCATCGACGAGCCGGGCGAGCTCGGCGTGCTCCTCGGCCGAACGCGCGGCCCGGGGCTTGCCGGCCAGCTCGCCGAGACGGGCCGGGAGGCCGAGGGGCAGGGGCCCCGCGGCCCCCGTGGCCGAGAGGCGGAAGCGGCCGAGGTTCCACTTGGCCCCCTGGAAGCGCTGCTCGAGGACGACGACCATCACGCCGGGCTCGGCGAGGACGCGCGGCTCGCGAAACTCGAACACCGCCCAGTGCGGCTCCTGCATGCGGGGATGGACGGCCCAGCCCTGGCCGGCATTGGTGGCGTTCTTGTCGATCGCCAACTCCACCCCCAGGTTCTCCTGGGAGAAATCGGCCACGGCCCGGGCGAACTCGACCGGGGTGCGCTGCCCCGGATCGGCGGCCAACGCGGTGTCAGCGAGGATCTCGGTGAGGACGAAATTGCCGTCGTCGGCGCGCCCCGATCCGCCCCCTGGCAGGCTCGGGTCGGGGATCACCTCGAGCCGCAGGCCCGTGTAGCGCCCGGCCGGGAGGGGAATCGTCACCGTCGTGGTGTCGTCGGCGAGCGGGCCGCCGACGAGCACCGAGCCGTCGGGCTGCGGCGTGAGGGTGGCCCCGGCGCGCGAGTGGAGGGCGCCGGGCACGAGCACCTGCCAGCGCGGCCCCTCGGCGGCGGCGCGCTCCACTCGCTCGAGCGCCGCCCACGGATTGGCCCGGTAGTCCTCGAGGGCCGCGAGCGCCGCGGCGAGCCGGTCGGCGCGGCCGCGCTCGAGCTCCTGGCGTTTCGGCTCGTGGGCGATCTCGCCGTCGACGAGTGCCCTGCGGGCGGCCTCGATGCGGGCCGTGCGCTCCGCCTCGAGGACGTCCCTCCGGGCCTTCCAGGCGACCTCGGCATCGGCGAGCTCGGCCGACAGCGCGGCGTGGTCGGCGGCCACCTCGGCGGCGGCCTGCTTCACCGCGGCCACCTCGCCCGGCCGGCTCGGCCGGTTGAGGATGCGGAGGAAGACCTCGTCGACGAGACGGTCGTCGTCGGGCTCCGCGGCGACGAGCTTGGCCAGCTCGCTGCCCGGATCGGCCAGCACGTCGCCCACCGCCGGGCCGCTCACCAGCGCCATCACCGGCCCCAGCGCCACGCCGCTGGAGCGCTCGCACTCGCAGGCGCTCTCGCGCGACGGCTTGCCGAAGGTCTGGAGGAAGCCCGCCCCCAGCGCCGCCGAGACGTCGGGGAGGGCCGCCGCCCGCGTCCCTTCGGGGTAGCCGGGGAAGCGCGTCGGCGAGCCGACCACGAAGTGGAGCGAGTCGAAGAGCGTCTCGGCCGGCAGGCGGCGCGGCAGGGCGTGGGCGTAGTTGATCCTGTCGTCGTCGTTCCAGCGGTTGGATTCAACCGACAGCCCGTAGGTGCGCGACGTGCAGATCTCGGTGATCACGCGGCGCGTGTCGAATCCGGAGTCGATGAAGGCACGCGTGAGATGGTCGAGGAGGGGCCCGTTGGTGGGGGGATTGCCGGCACGGATGTCGTCGATGGGATCGATGATGCCGGTGCCGAAGAGGTAGCCCCACAGCCGGTTGACGTAGCTCCTGGCGAAGTAGGGGTTGTCGGGGGAGGTCATCCAGGCGGCGAGGCGCTGGCGGCGCGTCATCCCGTCGGCCTCGGCGTGGGCGCAGTCGAAGGGGAAGCGCGGCGCCACAGGCTTGCCGGTGCGCTCGTGCGTCACCTCGCCGGCGGGGCGGTCGACCACCACCTCAAAGAGCGGCTTCGCCCCCTCCACCGCCGTGCCGCCGATCGTGCGGTCGCCGCTCTCGGGATCACGGTCGAGGCCGGTCTGCGCGAAGAAGGCGGCGGTCTCGTAGTACTGGTCCTGCGTCCAGCGCTCGAAGGGGTGGTCGTGGCACTTGTTGCAGTTGAAACGCACACCGAGGAAGAGGTGGGTGGTGTTCTCCATCGTCGCCAGCGGATCGCGCAGCGTCTTGAAATAGGCGGCGGCCGGGTTCTCCCGGTTGGAGCCGCTGGCGGTGAGGATCTCGCGGGCGAAGACGTCGTAGGGGGTGTTGGCGGCGACCCGCGAACGGATCCAGGCCCGCAGTCCCGTCGCCCCCTCGGCGCCGAGGAACTTGGGATTCACCTGCAGCAGGTCGGACCACTTGTTCGTCCAGTGCTCGGTGAAGGCCTCGCTGGCCACGAGCCTGGCCACCACCTCGGCCCGCTTGACGCGCGTGTCGCGGGCGTCGGCGAGGAAGCGGCGCACCTCGGCGGCGGCGGGGGGCAGGCCGGTGAGGTCGAGCGTCACACGGCGGAGGAATTCGTCGTCGCCGGAGAGCCGCGAGGGCTCGATCTTCATCTCACGCCACTTCGCCGCCACGAGCGTGTCGATCGGTCCCCAGGATTCCGGATCCCGCCACTCGAAGCCGGAGCGGTCGCCCATCACCGAGAGGGTGACGGCGGCGTAGGCCCCCTCGTAGCGCACGAGGATCGGGGCCTCGCCGCGGCGCAGCGCCGTCACCAACCCCTGGCGGTCGGCGGTGGCCACCTCGCCGTTGCCGCTCTCCAGGAAGGCCTCGCGCGTCACGTCGCGCGTGCGGCCGTCGGCGAAGGTCGCCACCACGCGGAACTGCTGCCGGCGGCCCGGGGCGTCGATCACCGCCCGGGTGGGATGGACGGCGATGGCCGTCACGCGCGGCGCGGCGGCGTCGAGGCGGGCGCCCTGCTCGATCCAGCGGCGCACGACCTGGTAGGCCGGATCGGTGGGGCGGAAGAGCTGGCCGCCGGCGTGCGGCACGGTGGCCGAGGCCTTGAGGAGCATCAGGCTGTCGTCGGGGCTGGCGAGATCGACGCGCCGCGAGCCGTGGTCGTCGGTGAGCGCCCGCAGGTCGTACACCGGGTCGTAGCCGCGCAGCGACAGCTTGAACCCCGCCTTCCCCTTGGCGGCACCGTGGCAGGTGCCCTGGTTGCAGCCCATCCGGGCGAGGATCGGATTGACGTCGCGGACGAAATCGACGTCGGGCACGGCCGCCATGCCGGTCACCTCCACGGGCACCTCCACGGCCACCGCGGTGCCGGCGGCCGGGTCGCCGTGGATCACGCGGAGCACCCCCGCGCCGTCGGCCAAGGGGCGGACGAACCCGCCGGGGCCGAGCGCCACGAGCCCCCCCGCCGGCACCGCGCCGGCCTGCTCGACGCGCACCGAGCGCGTGAGGTCGACCGGGCCGCCGGCGGAGTCGCCGGTGATCACCAGCTGCGCGGCGGCGAAGGGCCCCTCGAGCCGCAACGAGGGCGGCTCGACCCGGATCGCGGTCACCGCCGGCGGCGGCAGTTCGGGCTCGATCGAGGCGTCGCCGGGCCAGGGAAGGGGGAGCGGGCGGCTGGCGGCCGCCGCGGCATCCAGCGGCGCGGCGGGGAACGCGCGTGCCAGGGCGCCGGTGGAGGCGTCGAAGAGGCGCACGATCCCGTCGGCACCGCCGACGGCCACCTCCAAGGCACCGCCGCCGGGAGCGGGGCGGAAGGCCACGGCGTAGGCCCCCGCGTCGGGCAGCGCCACGCGCGCGATCTCGCGCGTGCCGGTGGCGCGGTAGTCGTCGAGCGTCTTCCAGTCGTCGGCCGAGCGCTGGCTGCCGTTGCGGTTGGCGTCGCCCGGCACCTTCGCCATCACGGCGAGCACCGGCTCGGGAACGTCGGCGTCGTAGTCGTAGCTCGAGATCACCAGCTCCCCGCGGCCGTCGAGGCTCGAGACCGCCGCCACGCGCTTGCCGTCGGGCGAGAAGCGCACGCCGAACACCCGCCCGGAGAGCGGGAAGAGGGGGAAGATGAGGTTGGCGTCGTCGCCGATGACGCGCGTGGCGTGGCGGTGGATGCGGTACACGCGCGGAGTGCCGTCGGAGCCGCCCACCACCACCTGCTCGAGCTGCGGGTGGCGGTCGATGGCCGACAATCCCCCGCGCAGCGCCCCCGGCGTGATCGAGGTGACGTTGTCGACGAAGCGCTGCGTGGCCAGCTCGGTGAGCTTCGTGGTCATGTCGCGCCCCACGGAGACGACGTGGTCCCCCTTGGGCGAGAAGACGGTGTCGAGCACCCAGTCCTCGTGGGCCCCTTGCTGGAGCACCTGGGCGCCGCTGGCGACGTCGATGGCGCGGACGGTGTTGTCGGTGCAGCCGAAGGCGACCAGCGTCCCGTCGGGGGACCACGATCCCCCGAAGACGGTGTCGAAGGTCACGGCGTGGGAGCGCACGAGCGTGCCGTCGGCGACGTTCCAGATCTGCACCTCGCCGAGCCGCCCGGGACTGCCGCCGGTCACCGCCAGACGGGTGCCGTCGGGGGAGAAGCGCACGCGCTGCACGCGCTCGGAGAGCCCCACGAGGCGCCGGGCGGGCCCGGCCCCTTCGGCGGCGAGGTCGTGCAGGAGCACCTCGTGGAATCCGGAGACGGCGAGGAAGCGGCCGTCGGGGGAGATGTCGAGGGAGGTGATCACCGGCAGGCGGGCGTAGACCGGCGGGTGGTCGGCATCGACCTTCTGGCCGGCGGAGGCGGGGGTGTCGTCCTGCGCGCCCTCGGCGATCCAGCGGCGCACCAGCGCCACCTCGGCCGCGCCGAGCGCCTTGCCCTGCTTGGGCATCTCGGCGGTGCCGTCGGGGCCGGGGGTGATGACGTCGAGCAACCGGCTCTCCTCCGGCTTGCCGGGCACCACCCCGGCGGCGCCGGAGTCACCGGCGGCGAGCAGCCGCACGACCTCGGTCATCACGAAGCCCCCCTGGGCCTTGGCCGGCTGGTGGCAGCCCTGACACGTGGCCTGGAAGAGGGGCCGGATCTCGCGGTGGTAGCTCACCGGGGCGGGAACGGGCGCCTCGTCGGCCCACGCCGGGCCCAACGGGACGGCCACGCCCATCGCGGCCACGGCGCCGAGGAGGCGGGCGACCCAGGCGGCGCGACGACGGGCGGGGATGACGGCGGACGGATGCAGCGGCGTGGTCATGGTCTCTCCCTGGGGCGGGGTGGCCCGGACGAGCAACCCCCCTGTCCCCCGCGGGCATCATACCTTCTCCCCGCCGGCAGGCCCCCCCGGCCGGGGCCGGTCCCCCCGGCCTCGGATCGGTTTTTTGGCCCTTTCCGCCCCGGCGGCCCCCGCTGGGGCGGCTCCAGGCCCGGGCACGCGTCCGGCCGGTCAGCCCGCCTCGCCGGGCAGTTCCTCCACCACCACCTCGTCGAGCTCGGTGCCGTCGACGTCGCGGCGGAGGAGCAGGTAGGCGGAGGTGGCGATCGCCCAGAAGTACCCCCATCCGAACGACCCCAGGAGCGCCTCGAGGCCGCGCGACCAGAAGTGGAGCGCCCCGATGCCGAAGGGCACCTCGCTGCCGGCCGCCGCGGTCTCGAGGCCGGCGAGCACCTCGGCGGTGCGGGCGTGCCCCATGCCCAGGCTCGTGGCCCACAGCGCGAGGTTCGTGGTGGCGACGGCCAGGAGATGCGCCGCCGCCAGCGCCGGCAGCGCCACCACCAGCGCCACCAGCGCGTAGAAGGCGAAGTGCAGCGGCCGCTGGTACAGGTAGGAGAAGGCGGTCGAGATCGCCTGGAAGGCGTCGCCGCGCTCCACCCCCACGCTCGACACCATCAGCGGCCAGCCGGCCACCAGACCGATGGCGAGGATCGCCAGCACGATTCCCCCCAGGAGCACCAGCGGCCAGAGGATCCCGGCCAGCCCCAACCCCACGTCGGTGCGCATCACGAGCCCGAACAGCGCCGCCGGCAGCGACAGGACGAAGATCCCCGCCAGCACGAGCGCCGCGGCACCGAACGCGGAGGGCCAGTGGCGCGAGCCGAACCACAGGCTGCCCGGGAGCCCCGCGGGCTCCTCCGACGCCAGGCGCAGCGCCACGTGCCTGGCGATCGCGCTGCCGAAGATCGACCACACCGCCACGAACCACGCCAGCCGCGCGAGCGTGCCGGCCATCTGGCCGAGCGTGGCCCGCGGCAGGAGCGGCACACTCACCAGCCGGAGGAGGTCGGTGGCCGGGCCGGGGAGCCGGAAGCCGAACACCTCGAGCGGACCGGCCGCCCCCTGCCCGGGGGAGGGCTCGGCGGCGACGGCGTCGGAGGGGGGTTCCGCAGCGAAGGCGTCGAGGAGCGTGCCCACCGCGCGGCCGTCGGGGATGCCGAGACGGTCGGCGATCGACCAGCCGGCCCACGTCGCCAGCGCCCCCAGCGCCGCCAGCACGATCACCGTCGGCGCGAAGGCGGCGCCCGCCGCCCGGAAGAGGAGCCACCAGGGCAGCGCGTCGCTCCAGCGAATCTCGTGGATCACGCCGTCGCCGGACACGGCGACCGGGGCGGGGGGGACGGGCTCCTGCGCGGCCGCCCCCTCGGGGGCCGACGACTCGGGGAGGCTCGACATGGTGCGGTGAGGCCCTGTCGGGAAAGGGGAACGCTTCCGCGCGACCGCGGTGCCGCGGGAGTATACGGGAGTGGGCCGCGGCGACGGCACCGGGCCCCGCCGCCGCGCGGTGCTGGGCGGCGGGTGAGCGTGGGCCGGGCGCCCGCCACCGCGTAGGCTGGGCCCCGGTGGAGCGTGTGGCACCACTGCGGCCGCCCGGCCGCCCGCGCCCCACCCGTCCCTTCGAACCGCCAGGGCCCCATGCACGCCGCCGCCCCCGATCCTCCCTATCTCCACGGCTACTCCGCCGCCGAGCAGGCGCGGCTGGTGGAGCAGGCCGAATACTGGCGCGAGGCGCTCATCCTCCCCGACCTCCCCTACCGCCCCGGGGAGCGGCTCCTCGACGTCGGCTGCGGCTGCGGCGCGGTGCTGGGGATCATCGCCGCCGCCCACCCCGGCCTGGCGGTGGCGGGAATCGACCGCGAGCCGCGCCAGATCGAGGCGGCCGCACGGCACCTGGCGTCGCTCGGGGTGACGGGGGCCGACCTGCGCGTGGGGGACGCGCGCGCGCTGCCCTGGCCGGACGGCGCCTTCGATCACGCCTACCTGATGTGGTTCGTGGAGCACGTGCCGGCCATCGAGCCGATCCTCGCGGAGGCGCGGCGCGTGCTACGACCGGGGGGCACGATCACGGTCAACGAGACCGAATACGAGTCGTACCAGGTGTGGCCCGAGAACCCCGACTGGGACCACCTCGAGGCGGCGATGTTCCGCCACTTCCAGGCCCACGGCCAGCCGCACGCCGGGCGGCGCCTGGGGCCGCTGCTGGTGCGCGCGGGTTTCCGCGAGGTCACCAACGGGCTCGTCGGCGTCCACTTCTTCACGGCGCCGGGCGACGACCGCCTCGAGCGCCACGCCCGCTACACCGCCGACTACCTCGCCCCGGCGCTCGGCGAACTGGCGGCGCTCGGCTTCGACGAGCGCCGACTCCGGGCCGGCCTCGACCACCTTCTCGGCCTCCACCGCCACCCCGACGGCGCCTTCACGCAGACGGTCTACCGGGCCCGCGGCCGGGCGTGAGCCCGGCGGCCGCCCTCACCCCTCGTCGTCGTCCGGCCTTCGTGCCGGCGGCCCCTCGCCGTCGCCTTCGTCGTCGTCGCGCGGCTTCTCCGGGAGGGAATAGGCCTCGTCGAGCCAGCGCCCGAGGTCGACCAGCCGGCAGCGCTCGCCGCAGAAGGGTGGATGCTCGGCCGCGGCGAGGTCGACGGCGGCATCGCAGACCGGGCAGCGCGGCATGGGGGAATCCTCGTCGGGGACGGGGTCAGTCCTTGCCGCCGCCGGAGCCCTTGCCCGAAGCACCGCCCCCCGAGTCCTTCCCGCCGCCCGTGCTTCCCTCGGACTTGGCCGGCGCGTCGGCGGCGGCGCCCTTCTTGTAGGAGTCGCTGCGGTAGTCGGTCTGGTAGAAGCCGGAGCCCTTGAAGACGATCGCGCCGCCGGCGCCGATGAGGCGCCGCAGCTTCTTCTTCTTGCACTTCGGGCAGGTGCGCTTCACCGAGTCGGTCATCGACTGGAAGAGCTCGAAGGCGTGGCCGCAGCCGTCGCAGACGTAGTCGTAGGTGGGCATCGCTCAGGCCTCCGTGGAGACGATCACCTGCGCCGGGCGGACGACGCGGTCGTGGAGCCGGTATCCCTTGGCGGCCACCCCCACCACCGTGCCCGGGGCGGTGCCCGCCACCGGCTGCTGGAGGATCGCCTCGTGCACCGTGGGATCGAAGGGCTGCCCCTCCGTCTCGATCGGCTTGCAGCCGTGGATCAGCAGCACCTTCTCGATCTGCTTGCCGGTGAGCCGGAATCCGGAGAGGAGGCTCTCCACGTCGCTGGAGCGGGCGGCGGCCTCGATGGCACGCTCCACGTTGTCGAGGACGGGCAGCAGGTCGCGCAGGAGGTCGATCTCGCGGTAGCGCCGCGCCTCGTCCAACTCGCGCTGCGAGCGCTTGCGGAAGTTCTCGAGCTCCGCCTGGGAGCGCATGAGGCGATCCTCGGCGTCGCGGAGACGGGCCTCGAGGTCGCCCCCGGCCGGGGCGCCGGCCGCGGCCTCGTCGACGGGCGTGTCGGGGGTGTCGTCGGCAGGGCCGGCGGGGTCGTGGGTCATCGGGTCTCCTCGGCCTGGGGCTCCCTGGGCTGAAAATACTCGGCCAGCCGGGCGAAGAAACTCGACCGTTTCGGGCTGACCGCGGCCTGCTCCTCGGCAGCCAACTCGCGGAGCAACTGCTCCGCCCGCGGCGTGAGCGACTTGGGCACCTCGACGTGGACGTGGACCACCAGATCCCCCACGCCCCGGCCGCGCACCTCCGGCATCCCCAGCCCGCGCACGCGGATCTG
>CAISKG010000565.1 GCA_903885855.1 uncultured Planctomycetaceae bacterium | reverse complement strand
GGCCAGGGGGCGTCGAACCGGGCCCGGCCGGCGAGCGTCTGGAGGAGCGCGTAGGCCAGCAGGATCGCCGTGCCGGCGGTGGCGGCGGCCACGAGCGCCGTCCGCCGCGCTTGCGGCAGGCCCGCCCGGGTGGCCGCCCAGGCCACCAGCGGCAGCCACTGCAGGGCGTGGATCACCATGCCGTGGGGAAACTTCACCACCCCGGCCCGGCCCATGACCTCCGGCGCGAGCCCGCGCGCCACGCGCAGATCGCCGTGCACGCTCCCCCAGATGCCCAGGCCACAGGAGACCACGAGAAACACGAGCCCCGCGCGGAGCGCCTGCCGCATGTCGGGCGCGGCGGCGAGGGGCTGGCGGAAGGCGCGGACCGTGAGATCGACCGCCACCGCCGTCACCACGAGGATCAGCGCTCCCATGGCGTCGTAGAGGATCGAATCGAAGGGCGTGCGGCGGTTGAAGTGGCTCGCCACGCCGCGCCACGCCTGCAGGTCGATCAGCGCGACCTCCACCAAGAGCGCCCAGGCGGCCACGCACGCCAGCGCCGCGTCGCCGCGCCGCCACGGCAGCCGGGACCACGCCCATCCCAGCGAGAGACTCGTGAGGCCGGCCGAGATCCCGAAGAGGATCGGCTTCCGCCAGGTCACCGGGCCCTCCCAGGCCCCGCCGCGCACGCCCCACACCACGGCGTGGGCGAGGCCGCTGGCGACGAGGGCGAGCCCCAGACCGGCGAGCCATCGCGCCCGGCGGTCGCGCCACCAGGCGACGGCAGGGCTGGCGGTCTGGCCGGAGGGCATGGCGGGAGCGTCCGGGGATCGGCGGTGCGGGCCGGCACGGCGGGGGTGCCGCAGCCGGGCGGAGGGGTGGGCTGGGCGGGGACGGCGTCCCCGGTGCAGGATAGGCGCTCGGGCGGCCGGGGTGGGTTCGACGCGGCGTGCGCGACCGAGGGCCCACGGTTTTTTCGGGCATGGCGAGGGAGCAAGCGATGAGCGGCACCACGGGCGAGGGGGGGGTGTGCGGCCCGGCGGCGGCGCTCACTCGCTGCTACTGGCAGGGCCGCTACCGGGAGGGATCGACCGGCTGGGACCGCGGCGTGCCGAGCCCCACTCTCGAAGGCTGGCTGCACGACGGGACGCTCGCCCCCTGCCGGATCCTCGTGCCCGGCTGCGGCCGCGGCCACGAGGTGGTGGCGCTGGCGCGGGCGGGATTCGAGGTCACCGGCCTCGACTACGCCCCGGCCGCCGTGAGCGCCGTCCGCGAACGCCTGGCGGCGGAGGATCTCCGCGCCGAGATCCTCGAGGCCGACCTCTTCGCCTACGCCCCCGACCGCCCCTTCGACGCCGTCTACGAGCAGACCTGCCTGTGCGCGCTCGAGCCGGCGCGCTGGGAGGCCTACGAGCGGCTCCTCCACGCCTGGGTCGCGCCGGGGGGGATTCTCGCGGCGGCCTTCATGCAGACCACCTCCACCCAGGGGCCCCCCTTCGCCTGCCCGCCGGCCCGGATGCGGGAGTTGTTCGCGGCCGAACGGTGGGAGTGGCCGGCGGCCCTCGTGGCGGTGCCCCATCCGCTGGGGCTCGAGGAATTGACCGGGGTGCTCCGCCGCCGCTGATCGACCCCGGCCAGGGAAACCCGGGGGCCCGCGCCGGCGGCCCCGGCCCCGCAGGCACGCCGACCGCCGCGTCGTGGCACGCCCGACAGCGTGCGGGTACGCTCTTTCGAGGGGGTGCCTGCCGGGACAACGCCGTCCGGCGAATGGCTGCGAACGCCCGCCCCGAGGTCGATCCAAGCCAGGAGCCGTGCCATGAAGGTGAGTTGCACCCGCGGACGCGCGGACGGTTGGAGGTGGCTGGTCACGGGGCTCTTCGGGCGGCGCCGGGCGGAGACGCGCCGCGCCGGCCGGGACCGTCGGTCGGCGGAGTCCGTGGAGGCGCTCGAAACCCGGCTGGCGCTGGCGAGCGGCGCCTCGCTCGTCCTCGACATCAACGCGCTGCCGCTGGGCGCCGATCCGGCGTCATACACCGTCGTCGGCACGGTGGCCTACTTCGCCGCCGGCGACGCCACGCACGGCCGGGAGCTGTGGCGCACCGACGGCACCGCCGCCGGCACGAGCCTCGTGGCCGACATCGAGCCGGGCGGCGCCGGCAGCGATCCCGACGGGCTCACGGCGGTCGGAACGCAGCTTTTCTTCGCCGCGACCCGAGCCGGAGACCGCGAGCTGTGGGTCACCGACGGCACCTCCGCGGGCACGCGGTTGGTGAGGAACATCAAGACGGTCGATCCGGGCGCGTTCGGCGAGCCCGACTTCTCCTCCCGCCCCGAGCACCTCGCCGCCTTCGGGGGGCGCGTGTGGTTCTCGGCCGACGACGGCACGCATGGCCGGGAGCTGTGGGTTTCCGACGGCACCGCGGCGGGCACCGCGCTCGTCCGCGACCTCGACCCGCGCGGCACGGGCACGCAGGCCCGGCCCGATTCCGGCGCGCCGCTGGAACTGACCCCCTTCCAGGGGCGGCTCTTCTTCACGGGCGTGTCGTCCGATCAGGACAGCATCGGGCGCGTGCTCTGGAGCACCGACGGCACCGAGCCCGGCACGGTGGTCGTGTCGCAGATCAGCGCCGGCAAGGGGGGGGAGCCGGGCGATCTGGCCGTCTCCGGCGGCAGGCTGTTCTTCGCGGCGTCGGGCTTTCCCGGCACGCGCGAGGTGTGGACCTCCGACGGCACCGGCCCGGGAACGACCTTCCTGGCGACCGTGCGTGCGCAGAGCCTCGATCCGCTGAACGCGATCTACGACATCGTGCCCTTCGCCGGGGGCGTCGTCTTCAGCGGCGACGACGGCTCGAGCGGGCACGAGCCCTGGTTCTCCGACGGCACGACCGCGGGCACGCGGCCGCTGGCCGACATCGCCGCCACCGGCGGCTCGGATCCCTCGCGCGCCGTGATCGTGGGGAGCCGCGCCTTTTTCGCCGCCTCGAACGCGGCCCTGGGGCGCGAGCTGTGGAGCACCGACGGCACCCCCGCCGGCACGCAGCTGGTGAAGGACATCAATCCCGGCGCGGCGGATGGCGCGCCGATCGCGCTGGCCGCCCTGGGCGGCACGCTGGGCTTCGCCGCCGACGACGGCGTGCACGGCCGCGAACCCTGGATCACCGACGGCACGGCGGCCGGCACGCGGCTCGTCG
>CAISKG010000564.1 GCA_903885855.1 uncultured Planctomycetaceae bacterium | reverse complement strand
GGCCGGCCCCGCGCCGCCCGCGACACCGGCCGCGCCGAGCCCCGTGGCCGCCGCGGCGAGAAACCCGCGCCGGGCCGTCCGTCTGCCGCCGCTGGCCGCCATCGATGCCCCCCTTCGCGCGTGCCGGATCGCCGCGGGCATGCTATCAGGGGCCGCCGCGCCGGGCAGCGCCGCGGTAGACTCCGAGGCGTCGGATCCATTCCCGGCTTCACCGGAGCCCACGACGCCATGGCATCCTCCCGCTCGCAGCACCGTGCCGCCCGGATTCCAGGGGCCGCGCGCGCGATCCTCCTCTCGGCCGTCGTCCTCGGCATGGCGGGCCTCCGCGCGGCTGCCGACCCGCCGCAGCCCCCGGGGATCGGGCAGGCCGGCCCGCGCAGCGGCTCGACCAACCGCTTCGGCTCCGGCACCGTGACCCGCCGCTCCGACGGCTCGAGCGCGCAGACGCGGCCGTTCGGCTCCGGCTCGATCACCACCGAGCGCCGCCCCGACGGCCGCACCGTCACCGGCCGCACGCAGCCCTTCGGCTCGGGCACGGAGACGCGCTGGTCCGACGGCACGCGCACGACCACGCGCCCCTTCGGCTCCGGCACGATCACCGAGGAACGCGGCCGCGACGGCCGCACCGTCACCGGCCGCACGCAGTCGTTCGGCTCGGGCACCGTCACGCGCCGGTCGGACGGCTCGACGAGCCGATCGCAGCCCTTCGGTTCCGGAACCATCCAGCGCGACCAGCCGGGGCGGAAGCGGGGGCGCTGACGCCGTCAGCCGGCCCGGCGCGACTCCGCGTCGAGGGCCGCGAGGACGAAGCGGATCGCGTCGGGGGCCACGCGGTCGTAGTAGGCGGGGCCATGACCGCCGCCGCGCACGTCGAGCACCGCGGTGTGCGGGATCCCCAGCGCCGCGAGCTTCTCGTGCAGTCGCGCGGCGCCGTCGTGCCACTGCCAGTCGTCGGGATCGCTGGCGAACCACTGGTGCCGCGGCCAGTTGAGCGGATGGACGTGGAGGATCGCGGTGTCCTGGCGGGCCCGCTCGACGTCGCCGTAGATGCGGTACAGGTTCGCGAACAGCTCGCCGTCGGGGATCACGGCCAGATCGCGGATCGCGCGGTGGAAGTCGATCGCCGGCGCGATCGCCGCCGCCACCGGAAAGACGGTCGGGTGGCGGTAGGCGAGGCGCAGGGCTCCCTGGCCCCCCATGCTCGTTCCCACCAGCGCGATCCCCGGCGGCCGCACGCCGAACCGACGCTCGATCTCCGCCACCACCGGCCCGAGCACGTGGCGCTCCGGGGTGACCGTGGGGTCGAACTCCTCGACGACGCGGTCGAGCCACCAGGAGCGGCCGCAGCGCGGCGCCAGGGCCCGCAGGCCGGCCGTCTCGATCGCCTCGCACAGCCCGCGCGACTCGCGCAGCCGGCGCTCGCGGACGCCGTGGAGGTAGATGAGCGCCGCGCCGGGGGCGGCGCCGGGCGGATCGAAGCACTCGCAGGGATGCCCGCCCACCTCGATCGTCGACCAGCCGCCGTCCGCCCGCCCCTCGGTCATGCCGCCACCGGGCCGGCGAGGGCCGCGTCGAGGCGGACCACCATGTCCTGCCGCAGCGCCTCGAAGGTCTCGCGCTCCGCGCGCAGCTGGGCGGCGAGGGCGTCGGCCTCGCGACGCGCCGCCGTGGCGGCGTCGTGCGCTGCGGTGCCGGCGGCGAGCTCGCCGCGCAGGCGTTCCACCTCC
>CAISKG010000563.1 GCA_903885855.1 uncultured Planctomycetaceae bacterium | reverse complement strand
GGACGAGCCGGGCGTAGATGCCGTCGGCCGCGAGCAGTTCGGCGTGGCTGCCCTGCTCCACGAGCCGTCCCCGATCGAACGCCAGGATCCGGTCGGCGTTCCGCAGCGTCGACAGGCGATGGGCGATCGCGATCGTCGTCCGGCCCCTGACGAGCACCGCGAGCGCCTCCTGGATGCTCTTCTCCGCTTCCGCGTCGATGTTGCTCGTGGCCTCGTCGAGGACGAGGATCCGCGGATCGTAGAGGAGCGTGCGGGCGATCGAGAGCCGCTGCTTCTCGCCGCCGGAGAGCCCGGCACCGTGCTCGCCGAGGAGGGTCTCGTAGGCCAGCGGCTGCCGGCAGAGGAAATCGTGGGCTCCGGCCGCCTTGGCCGCCTCGAGGCCGCGTTCGATGGTGGAGTCCGGTCGGCCGTAGGAAAGGTTCTTCCAGATCGTCCCCCGGAAGAGGAACGAATCCTGGAACACGATCCCGAGCCGCTCGCGCAGCTGCTTGGTGGAGAGGCGGCGGATGTCGATGCCGTCGATCTCGATCGCCCCCTCCTGGGCCTCGTAGAAGCGCCCCAGGAGATTGACGAGCGTCGTCTTGCCCGATCCGGAGCGCCCGACGATCCCGATCATCTCCCCCGGAGACACCTCGAAGGAGACGTCGCGGAGGACCGGTTGGTTGCGGTCGTAGCCGAAGGTGACGTTGCGGAAGCGGATCGCCCCCCGGGGCTCGGTCCAGGCCTCGGGGGCGCTGGCCTCGGGGATCGTCACCGGCGTGTCGAGGAGTTCGAGGACGCGCTGGCTCCCCGAGAGGAAGCTCGTCAGCCAGGTGGTGAAGTTCGAGAGCGCTCCCAGCGGCGCGTAGAACATCGCCAGGTAGGCGAGGAAGGCGATCAGCTGCCCCAGCGACATCTCCCCGCCGATCACGTCGCGGCCGCCGACGTACCACACGATCAGGCCGCCGAGGCCGAACACGATCTGCATCGCGGCGGCGTAGGTGGAGTTGGTGTGCTCGACCCACAGCCGCCAGGTGGAGAGGTGATCGCTGGCCCGGGCGAAGCGGTCGCGCTCGCGCGGCTCCTGCGCGAACGCCTTGACGACGCGGATGCCCGAGAGCATCCCGGACAGTGCCGCCATCTGCTTGCTCGAGGCGTCCCAGAGGCGGTAGTGGCGCGGGTAGACGTGCCTCCAGAAGACCCAGCTGCCGAGGATCACCAGCGGCACCGGGATGAGGGTGAACAGCGCCAGCTTCGGGTTGATCCACACGAGCATCGCCCCCACCCCCACCAGCTGCACGATCTGGAGGAGGAAGCCTCCGGTGATCTGGTGCATGAGGCCGTGGAGCACCTCGCTGTCGTGGGCCACGCGGCTGATCATCGAGCCCACCTGGTGGCGGTCGTAGTAGGCGATCGACAGGTCCTGGAGCTTGTCGACCATCTCCCGGCGCAGCGTGCCGGTGAGCCCGGTGCCGATGGCCGTCGCCAGCCGCCCCTTGAGCATCCCCACCACCGACAGCAGGATCCGCGACAGCGCCAGCGCCAGCACCACGACCAAGAGCGCGGTCTTGAAGTCGGGGAAGCCGCCGACGGCGCCGCCCTCCTCCCCGGCGCGGGCCGAGAGGATGTCGTCGACCATGAACTGCTGCAGCTTCGGGGGCACCAGTTCGGCGACCACCCCCAGGAGCGTGAGGAGGCACAGCCCCACCGCGCCGCGCGCGTGGGGGCGGAGGAGCTGGCTGACGCGCGCGAGGATCCGCCCCTTCTGCATGCAGCGTGGGCAGGCTTCGTCGCGGGTCGATTGGCGCAGGCCGCAGGAGCCGCAGCGGGGCGGATCGAGCTCCTCGCCGGCGCTGGCCGGAGCCGGCGGCGCGACCGCGTCGGGGGCGAGCCCGCCGTCGTCGGCGCGCGGCCGGTCGCGGGCCAGATCGAGCGTCCGCGACACCTTGTGGAAGCGGGTGGCCAGCGCGTTGGAGAAGCGCACGAGGTCGACCCAGTCCCCCTCGGCCTTCACCTGGAGCATGCCCCCGCCCACGCCGGCGCTGGTCCGCACCTGGGCCACGTCGCGCCACGGCACGACGCGCAGCACCGCCCCGCCGTCCCCCGCGGGGGCGGCCGATGCCGCCGCGGCGGGGAGGGGGCGCTCGGCGACGACCGAGAGGTGGTCGGGGGTGACGAACAGCCATTCCCGCCCCGGCTCCCCGTCGAGCGAGACGTCGGTATCCACCGCCACGAGCACGGGGCGGTGGTTGAGGCCGGCGGCGTCGAGGGCCGCGCGCACCGGCGCGGGAAGCGGGCCGGTGGCCACGCCCGGGAGCGCTCCAGGGGGGTCGGTTGGCGGGCCGGCGGTCACCGGCGTATGCTCCCGGGGACGGTCGGTGGTCGGTTGAATCGTGGTGTCCTTTCCCATTCCGCGGCGGAGGCGGCCGATGCGATACGCAGGGTGTGGAGCGGTGGTTCGCGGGTGCGGCGCGACGGTGGCGCTGGCCATGGTTCTGACGGCGTTCGCCGCCGCCGGCGCCCGTGGCGACGAGGAGGGCTTCGAGCCCCTCTTCGACGGCAAGAGCCTGGCCGGCTGGAAGGTCAACGAGAACCCGCAGAGTTGGAAGGTGGCCGACGGCCAGATCGTCTGCCACGGCCCGCGCAGCCATCTGTTCTACGTCGGCCCCGACGCCGCCAAGCCGGCGGAGTACAAGAATTTCCACTTCAAGGCCGACGTGATGACGCGGCCCAACGCCAACTCCGGCATCTTCTTCCACACCCGTTTCCAGCCCGATGGATGGCCGGCGGTGGGGTACGAGATGCAGGTCAACAACTCCCAGGGGGATCCGGTCCGCACCGGCAGCATCTACAACGTGGTCAAGAACTTCGTGCCGCCGGCCAAGGACGACACCTGGTTCACCGAGGAGGTGATCGTCAAGGACAAGCAGATCACCGTGCTGGTCGACGGGAAGGTGCTGTTCGAGTTCGTCGAGCCGGACGGCGTCACGGGCACGCGGAAGCTCTCCGCCGGCACCTTCGCCCTCCAGGCCCACGACCCGGGCAGCGAGGTCCACTACAAGAACATCCGCGTCAAGCGCCTGCCCTGACGCCCCCGGCGGCCCCCCCCGAGATCCCGTTGACTCGGGCCGACGGCCGGGCCTACCCTCCCCGCCCGATCCCCGCCCCCGGAATCGGCCCGGGGCAGGTGCGATCGTGCCCCTCGGCCGGGCATCGCCGCCCGGCCTTCCCCGAAGACCCCGCGAGGGAGTGCGCGCCATGGATTCCACCCAGGCCGTCGGCATCCGCGACAACATCACCCAATGCATCGGCCGCACGCCGATGGTCCGGCTGCGCCGCGTCAGCGAGGGGTGCGTCGCCTCGGTGGTGGCGAAGATCGAGAACATGAACCCGCTGTGGAGCGTCAAGGACCGGATCGCGGCGGCGATGATCGACGCCGCCGAGAAGGAGGGGCGGATCGGCCCCGACACGGTCATCGTCGAGCCCACCAGCGGCAACACCGGCATCGG
>CAISKG010000562.1 GCA_903885855.1 uncultured Planctomycetaceae bacterium | reverse complement strand
GGTCGGCTGACCACGGCCGCCGCGCCGCCCGACAGGCGTGCGCGGCGGGGGCCTGCCCGTGCGGCGCCGGCCTCCGCGTCACCCGGGGGCGCGACGGAGGCCGGGGCCGGCGGACGCGTCGGAATCAGAACACGTCCAGATGGAAGTGGTGGCCGAAGGGGTGGTAGCGCCGCGACTTCGGGTATTCGTTGTGCCACTGGCGGTTGTACACCGGCACGCGCATCTCCGCCGGATAGCGGTAGTAGAGGTCGTTGGCGCTGCGGTAGTAGCCGTCGGAGTAGAAGTTCTGCGGATACCACACGTAGGGATAGTGGTAGAAGCGGTTCCAGTCGGGCGCGGCGGCCGACTGCCCCCACGTTCCCCCGAAGGCCTTGGGACCGCCGTAGGGCTGGCCGCCCCAGCCCTGCTGGGCTTCGGCGCGCGTGCCGGCGAGGAACGAGGCCGCGGCCACGACGACCGCGGCGAGCAACTGGCGTTTCATGCGAAGGACCCCCCCCTGCCATCGGTCGGGAGGCTCCCCCTGGAACCCCCCGCCGCCCCCGCCGCCCCATCGCCGGGCCGGGCCTCCGGAGAGGCGCGGGCGCGACGGGGCCGGACACGGGTTCGGCAGGGGAGGTATCGACCGACGGCACGACCGTTCTTCACGGAAAAACCGTCAGGGTCGGGCGCCCGGGTGCCGACGTCGGCCCGCGGGGATCAGGCGCCGCCGCGATCGGCGCCGGGGGAGAATCCCTCGGCGAGTTCGCGGTCCCATTCCTCGAGCAGCGGCCAGTCGGGCGCGCAGGTGCCGAAGTCGGCCAGCGAGAGGTAGCCGCGGAGGCGTTCGATCGTCCGCGTCAGCAGCACGTCGTCGCGGCGGAAGATCGGTCCGTGGCTCGGCAGCAGCCAGCCCACGTCGCTGGCGGCGATCCGCTCGAGCGAGCGGATGAAGGACGGGATGTCGCTGCCGTGGTGGGCGTCGATGGCGCCCACGGAGCCGTCGCGGTAGATGTTGTCGCCGGAGAGGAGCAGGTCGTCGAGGCGGAAGGCGAGTTGGCTGTCGGTGTGCCCGGGGGTGTGCCAGACGCGCAGCCGGCGGGTCCCCACGGCGATCTCGTCGCCGTCGACGACCGTGCGATCGACCTTCACCGCCGGCATCTCCATGTGGACGTTCTGCGCGGCGATCTCGGCGAAGGTCTTGATCCGGTCGCCGCTCTCGAGCGCCTCCACCGCCGCGGGATGGGCGAGGATCGGGGCCTTGAGCAGCGCCTTGGCCTTGGCGAGGCCCTGGATGTGATCCACGTCGGCGTGCGTGGCCACCAGCGCCCGGCAGGCGGAGAGGGGGAAATCCATCTGCCGGATCATCTCCACGATCTCGTCGACGTTCTCGGCGTAGCCGATGTCGACGAGGATCCACTCCCGGTCGTCGTGGACGAGGTACACGTTGCAGCCGATCCGCCACCCCGCCTGGTGGTTCATCTCGATGACACCGGGAAAGAGCGGGCGGCGCTGGAGCATCGTGCGACGGGGGGGCGGGGGCGGGAGGGGGACGACCCGCGCGGGGCGTGCCCGATGGCCCGGGAGCGTGGCGGGTTTGCGGCCCGGGGCACCGCAGCACACACTTGACGGGACGCCGCGGGAAGAACGGATCACCGGAGTGTAGCGCGTGCGGTGCCGTCCGGCAACGAGCCGCGGCACCGCCGCCCGGGTGACCCTCCGCGGGCGGTGCCCCCCCGCCTCGACGGTCGGAGCGAACCGCACCCGTGGACTCCCGCGATCCCCCGCCGGACGACGCCTCCCTCCATGCCGCCTGGTCCGGCCGCGTGGGGGAACTGTGCGACCTCGCCGAACGCCTCCTCCCGCTGGCGATGGAACTCGGCGTCGATCCGCCTCCGCCCGACGACGCCGCCGGCCCGATCGACGGCGGCGACTGGCGCGGGCAGCTCTTCGGCAAACTCCGCCCGCAGGCGGGGGGCGAGCCGGTGCTCGTCGCCGCGGTGTGCGGGGGCACCAACACCGGCAAGAGCCTGATCACCAACGTGCTGGCGGGGGCCGAGATCAGCCGTTCCCTGCCCGAAGCCGCGCGGACGCGCCGGCCGGTGGCGAGCCTGCCCCGCGCGCTCGGCGGGCGGGTCGACCTCGCGGCGCTCTTCCCCGGCTTCACCCCGGTACCGTGGGCCGACGAGGAGGACGCCCTGGGGGGCGCGGAGGGGGACGACGTCGTGGTGTGGCGCGAGGACCCCGGCGGCCGGCAGCCGGCCCGGCTGATCCTCGTCGACACCCCCGACGTCGACGGCACCCTGCGCGGCAACTGGCAGCGCGCCGAGGCGATCCGCAACGCCTGCGACGTGATCGTGGCGGTGCTCACGCAGCAGAAGTACAACGACGCCGCGGTGCGAGACTTCTTCGCCGCCGCGGCCGCGGCCGGCAAGACACTGGTGGTGGTCTTCAACATGGTCGACTGGCCGGCCCAGCGCGGGCGGATCGGCGGCTGGCTGGCGACGTTCGTCGCCGAGACCGGCGCGGCGCCGCTGGCGGTCTACGCCGTGCCCCATGACTTCGCCCGCGCCGCGGCGGCCACGATCGAGTTTCATCCCCTGCCGGAGCTCGTCGGCGGGGCGCCGGCCGCCGGTCCGGTGGATCTGGCGGCCGAGCTGGCCGGCGCCGATTTCGACCGCATCAAGGTCCGGGCGATGCGCGGGGCCTTCCGCGTGGTGGTCGACCCGCAGGCCGGCATGGGAGCCTGGCTCGACCGGATCGAGGCCGCCTCCCGCGGCTGGCAGGACTCGCGGCGGCTGCTCGCCGAGGAAGCGCGGGTGCGCGTCGAGCTCCCCGCCGCGCCGGGCGATCTGGTGTGGAACGAGATCTGGAACTGGCTCGAGCCGCGGCGCTCGCGGATCGACGTCGGCCTGTCGCGCGTCTACCGCGCCGCCTCCGGGGGCATGGCCTGGCTGGGGCGGAGGGCGGGGCTGCTGCGCTCGGCGGAGGATCGGCGTGACGAATTCGCCGCCGAGGAGCTGCGCGCCCTCAAGGCGGGGCTGGCCGATTTCATCGACCGCCTCGACGGCGCCGCGCGGCGCGACCCCCGGCTGGCGGCGGTGCTCGGGCCCACGCTCGTCGCCGGCGACCGCGCCGCCTGGTACGCCGAGCTCGAGCGCCGCCACGCCGCGCTGCCGATGATCTCCGACGATTACCGGACGTTCGTGCGCACCGAGCTCGACCGCTTCTCCTCCGAGAATCCCAACGTCCTGCGCGTCGTGCTCACCGGCTTGAGCGTCGGCTCCGTGGCCCGCCCCTGCATCACCGTGGGGCTGCTCGTGGCGGGCGCCGCCGCCGTGCCGGCGGCCGCCGCGGCCGGGCACGGCATCTCGACTCTCGTGCACACGTCGTTCGACTACGTGGTCTGGGCGGCGGCGCCGCTGGTGGGGGAGGGGGTGCTCGGGCTGACGGTGGCGGGCATCCGCCCCCTCGTTGAGCGGCTCTTCGCCGGCTGGTCGGCGGAGCGCAGCCGCGTCCTCACCGGCACGCTGCACGACGTCGTGCTCGGCGACCGCCTCGAGGTGGTCGAGCGCCGCGCCGCCGCCGGATCGCGCGAGGAGGTGGCCCGGGCGCGGCGGCTCCTCCTCGACGGCGCCCGGGAGCTCGATGCATGACCCCCCCCGATTCCCTCCCGGCCGCCGCCGGATTCGACGACGCCGGCTTCGACGAGCTCGTCGGATCGCTCGACCGCTGGAGCGGCAGCCTGTCCGAGTGGCCTCCCGCGCGGCGCGTGCGCGCGGAGTGGGACGGCGTGGCGGGCCGCCTCGACCGCGCCCGCCGCGAGCTGTCGCGCGTGCTCGTCGTCGGCGTGGTCGGCGGCACCGGCACGGGCAAAAGCACGCTGGTCAACGCCCTGGCCGGCCGCGACGTGAGCCCGGCGGGGGACGTGGCCCGGCCCACCACCGTGGCGCCGGTGGTGGTGGTGGCCAGGGACGTCGACTGCTCGTGGCTCGATCTGGCCGGCATCGGGGCGCGCGTCGTCACGAGCGACGCCCCCGCCGTCGCCAACATCGTGCTGGTCGATTGCCCGGATCCCGACACCCAGGGCGACGACGCCGCCCCCGCCGCCGGGCGGCCGAGCGACAGCAACCGCAACCGCGACCTCCTCGAGCGGATCCTGCCGGCGTGCGACGTGCTGCTGCTGGTGGCCACCGCGCAGAAGTACCGCTCCTGGAGCGTGGCCCGCGAGGTGGCCGCGTACGCCCCCGGCCGGCCGCTGATCTTCGTGCAGACGCACGCCTCGCGCGACGCCGACATCCGCGACGACTGGCGGCGGGAACTCGAGCGCCAGGGGATCGAAGCGCCGGTGATCCACCGTCTCGACGGCCTGGAGGCCTTCCGGCGGGCGGCCGCGGGGCTCGAGCCGGAAGCGGGCTTTCTCGCGCTGGTGCGCTCGATCGACGAGGAACTCGTCGGCCGGGCGGCGCGGCGCGTGCGGCGCACCGGGGCCCTCGACCTGGCCGGCTGGTTCCTGCGGCAGGCGCAGGGCCAGCTCGAGCCGCTGCGGCAGCCGGTGGCCGATCTCGCCTCGGGCGTCGAGTCGGAGCGGCGCCGCCTCGAGGGGCTGATGAGCCGGGCGGTGGAGACGAAGCTCCGCGTCAGCCGGCCGGCGTGGCAGCGCGTCCTCGAGGACGAGCTCGTCGAGCGCTGGCACGGGGGGCCGTTCTCGATGTTCCTCCATGCCACGGCCGCGCTGGGCGCGCTGTGGCCCCGGCTGCGGCCGGGTGGATTCGTGGGCCGCGTCCTCGCGGGGCAGGGGATCGCGCCGCCGGCGAGCGGCGACGGCGCCTGGCAGTCGATCGAGGAGGTGGGGCTCTCCGAGGCCGACGTCGAGCAGTCGCGGAGCGTGCTCGTGGGGCTCGCCGCGCGCGCCGGGGTGGGCGAGCCGCTCGTGGGCCGGACGCGGCTCGACGCGGCGGCGGTGCAATCCTCGGTGGCGACGCTCCTCGAGCGCACCGGCCGCTGGCTGGCGGCCGGGATCGACCGGCTCGTCTCCGAGCGGCGCGACCGCTCGGAGTCGCGCGTGGCGCGGCTGGTGTGCGAGGTGGCCTTCGCGGCGATGATCGTCGCCGTCCTCGGCCGGGCCGCCTGGAACTTCTTCCACGGCCACCTCTGGCTCGGGCAGGGAACCTCCGGCGGCGGCTTCCTCCAGGAGGCCCTGGTGTGGATCGTGCTCTGGGGGCTCGTGCTCCGCTGGCTGGTGTTCTCCAGGATCCGTGCCGGGCTGGCCCGCGACGTCACGCGGCTGGTCGACCGGCTCCCCGGGGCCCGGCTCGTCGATCCCCTCGTCGCCGACTTCGCCGCCGCCGCGGAGCGCACCGCGGCGTTCGTCGCCGAGGCCGACCGGCTCGACGCGCGCCTGGCGGCGCTCGCGGCGCGCGTCGACGAGGGGCGGTCGTCGCTGGGCCGCTTAGCGCGGAGGGGGCCATGAGGCCGCCGCGCCCCGCCCGCCGCATCCTCGCCCGCGCGCTGCTCGGCGCCGCCGCGCTCCTCCCGCCGGCCCACGCGGCCGACCTCGACGCCGTCCGTGCCCGCGGGAGCCTGGTGTGGGCGGCCGATCAGGAGGGGGGCGGGCCCCACGTCTACGCCGATCCCGACGACCCCGCCCGGCTGCGGGGATTCGAGGTCGAACTGGCGGCGCTTGTGGCGGCGGAGCTGGGGGTCGAGCCGCGTTTCCAGCAGGGGCAGTGGGACCGCCTCCCGCTCCTCCTCGGCCGCTCCGCCGACTGCGTCATCAACGGCTTCGAGTCGACCCCCGAGCGGCAGCGCGACTGGCGCTGCTCGCGCCCCTATTACGCCTACGCGCTGCAGCTGGTGGCCCGGCGCGACGTGGCGCTGGACTCGGTGGAGGGGCTGGCCGGGGAGGGCCCGGCGGGCCCGTGGCGCGTGGGCGTGCTCACCGGGTCGGCGGCCGAGATCGAGATGCGGCGCCGCGGCGACCTGCGCGTCGAGGTGGTCGGCTTCGACGGCACCGTCGACTGCCTCGAGCAGGTGCGCTCGCGCGTCATCGACGCGGCGCTGATGGACGACTGCATCGCCTGGTTCAACGCCGACCGCTTCCCGGAGCTGCGCTGCGTGGGGCGGCCCTTCGCCGGCGGCACCTACGTGATCCTCACCGCGCCCGACACCCCGGCGCTCGGCGCCGCGATCGACGACGCCCTCGGCCGGCTCGTCGCTGACGGCAGGCTCGAGGCCCTCTACGACCGCTGGGACATGGCCGGGCGGCAGCAGATGCTCCTCCTCCGCGACGCCGCCGAGGTGCCGCCGGCGCCGCGCTCGGGCCTGGCCGAGCTCATGCGCTCCACGCTCCCGCTCCTGCTGCGCTCGGCCGGGATGACGATCCTGCTCTCCTGCGCCGCCTTCCCGCTGGCGGTCGTCCTCGGGCTCTCGGTGGCCGTGGGACGCCTGCACGGGCCGGCCTGGCTGCGGCCGGCGCTCACGCTCTACGTCGAGGTGCTGCGCGGCACGCCGCTGCTCCTCCAGCTCTACGCCATCTTCTACCTGCTGCCGAAGGTGGGGCTGGCGCTGCCGGCGCTGGCGGCCGCGATCCTCGGCCTGGCGCTCAACTACTCGGCCTACGAGTCGGAGATCTACCGGGCGGGGCTCAAGGCGGTGCCGCCGGGGCAGCTCGAGGCGGCGCTGGCGCTGGGAATGTCGAAGTGGCAGGCGCTGCGCCACGTGGTCGTGCCCCAGGCGGTGCGGATCGTGATGCCGCCGGTGACGAGCGACTTCATCGCGCTGTTCAAGGACACGAGCGTCTGCTCGGCGATCACGGTGGTGGAGCTGACGAAGCGCTACAGCGTGCTGGCGCTGTCGAGCGGCCGGATCGCCGAGCTGGCGGTGGTGACGGCGCTGCTCTACCTGGCGATGAGCTGGCCGTTGTCGCTCCTCTCCCGGTGGTTCGAGCAGCGGCTCGAGAACCCTGCCGGCCGGGACCGGCCCTGACGCCCGCGGAGTCACCCACGCCGATGATCGACGTCCTCGCGCTCGTGGCGGTCCGCTCGGGGACCCGAATCCTCGACGGCGTCAGCCTGGGGGTGCCGGAGGGGAGCGTGACCACCCTCGTGGGCCCCTCCGGGAGCGGCAAGAGCACGCTGCTGCGCTGCCTCAACGGCCTCGAGCCCTTCAGTGGGGGGAGCGTGACGATCGCCGGCCACCGGCTGGCCGCCGGGCCGCAGCCGCCGGGCGCCCTGGAGCGGCTGCGCCGGGACGTGGGGATGGTGTTCCAGCAGTTCAACCTCTTCCCGCACCTCACGGTGATCGACAACGTGACCCTCGGGCCACGCGTGCTCGGCCGCCGCCCGGCGGACGAGGTCCGCGCCGCGGCCCTCGTGCTGCTGGATCGCGTGGGGATGGGGCGCTTCGCGGCGGCCCGCCCGGCGACGCTCTCCGGCGGGCAGCAGCAGCGCGTGGCGATCGCCCGTGCGCTGGCGATGGGGCCGCGTGTCATGCTCTTCGACGAGCCCACCAGCGCCCTCGACCCGCGGATGTCGGCGGAGGTGCTCGACGTGATCGTGGAGCTCGCCCGGGGGGGGCAGACGATGGTCGTCGTGACCCACGACCACGGCTTCGCCCGCCGCGCCGCGACGCAGGTGGTGGAGCTGGCCTCGGGGCGCGTGCAGCGCACGGGCACGGCCGAGGCGATCCTCGGCGCCGCGGGCTGACCGACGGCGCGCAACAAAAAACTCCGCCCGGGACTTTGGGTCCCGGGCGGAGCTCACTGGCCGAAGTCGGGCAACAGGTTCCGATCGACCTACCGTGCCCGGCTCACTTCGCGGTGACGGTCCGGCTGACCTGGACCATCTTGCTCGTCTTGCGGGCGGCAGTCGCGTTCGGCGTCGGGGCCGACTCGATCATGCCAACCGCACCACACGCCGGATCGACGCAGCCGTTGCCGCAGCCGTTGCCGGCCCCGCACCCGGGCTCCGCACCGCAGCCCGGCTCGCAGGCGTCGCTGCAGCCGCCGGCGCACCCGCCGCTCGTGCAGCTCTTGTGGCCCTTCTTGCTGTGGAGAGCCTTGAAGAACCCGGCGAGGATCGACTTGTGCTTCTTCCGGGGAGCAGAGGTGCAACCGGCGTCGGCGCAGCCATTGCCCGCATCGCAGGCCGGCTCCGCACACCCGTTGCCGGCACCGCAGCCGGGATCAGCATTGCACGCACAACCGTTGCCGGCACCGCAGCCGGGCTCCGCACCGCGACCGCCGAGGCAGCCGTTGCCGGCACCGCAGCCGGGCTCGCAGGCATCGGCACAGCCGTTGCCGGCACCGCAGGCGGGATCCGCGTCGCAGCCGACATTGCCGGTGCAGCCGTGGCTCTTGCGCTTGCAGTTCTCGAACAGCCCCTTCAGCCCGCCGAACAGCGAGTGCTTCTTACGGCACTTCGGGGCGGAGGTGCAGCCGGTGTCGCAGCAGCCGTTGCCCGCGTCGCAGGCCGGCTCCGCACACCCGTTGCCGGCACCGCAGCCGGGCTCACCACCGCGACCGCCGAGGCAGCCGTTGCCGGCACCGCAGCCGGGCTCGCAGGCATCGGCGCACCCGTTGCCAGCGGCGCACCCGGGGTCGCTGCTGCACGACGTGCACGACGCGCCACCCTTCCGGCACCCGAGCATCCGATCGAGGATCTCGAAGCCGAAGGACTGGCTACAAACGGTGACGCCGAGGACCAGCGCACCGAGGAACAACATACGCTTCATCGAGCCACATCTCCTTTGACTGCGGATCACGCGGGAGGCTGAGGTCCCGTTCGCGAGGTCGTTACCCCGAAGCGTGTGATCCACGAACTCATCCGCGGCAGGCCTGTCGAGCCATTCCGTGACTCGATGCTTGGCAGGTTGCTGCCGACCCCTGGTTGCCCGACGGGCACGGTGATGCCCCGGGGACACAACGGGGTATCGGACGGCCCTCGAAAGCGGCTTGAGCGACCTCCAAGTTTTTCCCGGCAAAGGACTTGTGGTGACTCCTGGGCAAGCCTTGCGCGGCGTTCGCACGGCGCAAACCCTGCGGGCCGAGGGCCTACGACCGGCACGGTTTCACGCGCAGTCCTTCCCCCACCGTCACACCTTCACACATGCGCGCCGCGGGATGGCAAACCCTGACGGACGGTGGGGCGGGCACCGGACCGTTGACAGGGTCTGCCCCTCCCCTACACTCGCCCCCCTGACGCTGGTGCCTTCCCGTTCGCGGCTCGCGGCCGGGGGGGGAACCAGGGAACCCGGTGCGAATCCGGGACGGCCCCGCCGCTGTGATCGGAGGGCATCGTCCGCCGCCGCGTACCCTTTTTCGGGGCCGCGCCGGCGCCGCTGCCGGTCGACCGTCCTTCCCGGCCATTGCCGGGCCCGATCCCCTCAGGGATCGGCCCGGCGAGAAGGCCGACGGCCGATCGCCGTGGAAACACGGACCCGCGAGTCAGAAGACCTACCAGCCGTCGAGAGGAGCACGTGGTCGCTGCGAGGGCGGCGCCACGGGCACGGGGCACGTGCGTGCCCCGCAGTCGCCAGGTCGGGGCGGTGGCCGAAGCGGGGACGGTCGCGTGGCGGCGGGGCGGATCGTGCCCCGCGCGCGTGCGGCCGCCCGTGCCGTGGCGTCGCTCCGCGAGGAGTCAGAGCGATGTCCAGGCTTTTCCCAGGGGGCGCCCTGCGCCCGTCGATGCGGCGTGCGATGCCCACCCCGGCCCCCCGACGGGCCTTCACGATGGTCGAGCTGCTGGTGGTGATCTCGATCATCGGCGTCCTGCTCGGCCTCCTGCTCCCCGCGGTGCAGTCGGCGCGGGAGGCGGCCCGGACGGCCGCCTGCTCGAGCAACCTCCGCCAGCTCGGCCTGGCGGCGATCATGTTCACCGACGTCCAGCGCGGACGGCTGCCCCCGCTCAAGGTCGACGACGAGGTCCGGATCCGCGGCACGCTCGCCGGGCAGTATCCCTACCCGGGCAGCAGCCGCTATTGGTTCGGCACCGTCTCGGCCGATCCCGCCGGGGGCGCCGAGCGCGTGGATTTCACCTCCGGCCTCCTCACGCCGTACCTGGAGGGCAACGTGGCGGTCTACCAGTGCCCTTCCTTCGGCCCCGGGCAGGTCGACCGCCTCACCCACGGCACGATGTGCAGCGGCTACGACTACAACGCCGCCCTCGGCCCGGGCACGGTGATCGGCTACGACGCCGATTGGGTGCCGCGGCTGGAGGACCGCGACCGCCGCTATCCCCTCTCGAGCGTGCGCGAGACGCAGCGCACGATCCTCTTTTCCGACAGCGCACAGGTGCGGTACGACCTCGCCTTCATGGAGAATCTCGGCGGCCTGGTGCCCCCCAGCGGCAACTTCCCCACCGTGCACTTCCGCCATGCCTCGCGGGCCAACGTCTGCTTCCTCGACGGCCACGTCGAGACCTACGAGTGGGCCTTCGCGGTCGAGGTGCCCGGTGCCACCTGGCTGACCGCCGAGCAGGCGGCGCGGATGGAGTTCAAGCGGCTCGGGTTCGTCTGCGACGGCGACCCGCGCGACCCCGCCACGCGCGACGCGCTCTACGACCGTGACTGACGCCGGCCCCCCCGACGGACCCCGGGCGCGGCGCGAGGCGGCGCTGTCCGCCAACGCCCGCGCCTGGGACCGCCTGGCCGCCGACGGCGCGGC
>CAISKG010000561.1 GCA_903885855.1 uncultured Planctomycetaceae bacterium | reverse complement strand
GGCCTCGATGGGCTCCGTCCCCGGCTACGTGCTCGACCAGTTCTCGATGGACGAGCACGACGGGCCCGGCGCCGCCGCCGGACTCGTTCGACGCCCTCAAGGCCGAGGCGCTGGCGCTGGCCGCGGAGACGCGCCGCCGGCACGGCGATTCGGCGGCGACGATCGACCTCGAGGCGTCCATGCACGCCCGGTTCGGCGACCTCGCCGCCGCGGTCGGCCTCTGGGAAGCGTGGCTCGCCGACCATCCCGACACCCCCGAGGCCCACGTCTGGCTGGGAAAGCTCGCGCGGGAACGGGGCGACGACGCGGGCGCCATCGACCATTTCCGCACCGCCTTCGACGCCCGCCCCGACCTCCCCGGAGCCCAGGTGCTCCTCGGGGCGGCGCTGGTCAACGGCGGCCGCGCCGCCGAGGCCGCGGAGGTGCTCGCGCGCGAGTATCAATCCACGGCCGGCAATCCCAACCGCTCGATCCTCCTCGGCCACGCGCTCCTGGAGACGGGCGACGCCGAGGGCGCCCGGCGGGCCTTCGAGCGCGCCGTCGCGCAGGCGCCCGGATCGGCCCACGCGCTGTTCGGTCTGGCCAACGCCTGTGCCCGGCTCGGCGACGCCGCCGAGGCCGCGCGCCTCCGCGCCGCGTTCGCCGAGCGCAAGGCCCGGGGCCTGGAGAACGACCGGACCCACGCCGACGAGCGCCTCCACGACCTCCCCTTCCTGCTGCCCGTCGCCGCACGCTGGTACGCCGCGGCCGGGCGGATCGAGGCCCTCCATGGCGACCCCGCCGCCGCCGAGGCGCGCTGGCTGCGCGCCGTGCAGCTCGATCCGGCCCAGCGCGAGGCGGTGGCGGAGCTCGACCGCGCCTGGCGCCGTGCCGGCCGCGCCGAGGAGGCGGCGCGGCTCGTGGCGCGGGCCCGCGAACAGGCCGCCGCCGCCCCGGCCCCCATGGGGGAGGAGTGACGCCATGCGCGGCGTTCGAGAGTCCCGCGCGACCCGCTCACCGGCCCGGCCGGCGCGGCTCCTGGTCCAGCTCCTGGTCCGGCTCCTCGCCGCCGCCCTCGGGATCGGGGCCCGCGCCGGGGCCGAGGACGCGCCGATCCGCTTCGAGGAGGTCACCGGCGCCACGGGCATCGGCTTCGTCCACGACGACGGCTCCTCGGGACGGCGCTACATGCCGGAGCTCGTCAGCGCCGGGCTCGCGACCTTCGATTTCGACCGCGACGGCCGGATCGACGTCTGGTTTCCCAACGGCACCGACCTCCCCGGCACCGAGCCCCCGCGGCGCGCGCGGCGCATGCTGTCGCGCAATCTCGGCGCCTGGCGTTTCGCCGACGCCACAGAGCCCGCCGGCCTCGGCGCGGAAGCCTACGGCGTCGGCGTGACGGCGGGCGACTACGACGGCGACGGCTTTCCCGACGTCTACGAGAGCGCGTTCGGGCCGAAGCGATTGTGGCGCAACATGGGGGACGGCACGTTCGCCGAGGTCACCGCCGCGGCCGGGGTCGCCGACGGCGACAAGCTCGGCGCCGGCGTGGCGATGCTCGACGCCGACGGCGACGGCGACCTCGACCTCTACGCCGCCAATTACGTCCGCTTCAGCTACGAGGGGCACGTCTCGCCGCGCGTCCGCGGCGTGCCGATCTATCACGGCCCGCGGGCCTACGAGGCCTGGCCGGACACGCTCTTCCGCAACGAGGGAGACGGTACCTTCGCCGACGTGGGGGAGGCCTCCGGCATCTCGGCCATGGCCGCACCGGGCATGGGCGTGGTGTGCCTGGATGCCGACGACGACGGCGACACCGACGTCTTCGTGCTCGACGACGTGGCGGCCAACCTGCTGTTCCGCAACGACGGTGCAGGCCGGTTCGAGGAGGTGGCGCTCGAGGCCGGCGTGGCCTACGACGCCTTCGGCCAGGCCAACGGCGGGATGGGGGTCGACTGCGGCGACGTCGACAACGACGGCCGGCTCGACCTGTGGACGACGACCTCGCAGGGGCAGCGGCCGATCCTGTTCCGCAACCTCGGCGGAATGTCCTTCGAGGACGCGACGGCGCGCAGCGGCGCCGCGGCTGGCAGCATCCCGTGGGTCAAGTGGGGCGCGGGGATCGTCGACTTCGACAGCGACGGCCGGCGCGACCTGTTCGTGGCCTGCGGCCACTTCAACGACCTCGTCGACCTCCAGGGGGACGCGAGCGCCTACCGCAACCACAACATCGTGCTGCGGAACGCCGGGGGGCGGTTCGAGAACGTCTCCGCGGCGGCGGGGCTCGAGGCGGTGGCCAAGCACAGCGCCCGCGGCGCCTCCTTCGACGATCTCGACGGCGACGGCGACGTCGACGCCGTGATCCTCAATTCGCGCGAGGGGCCGACGGTGCTGCGGAACCTCGATCGGGAGCGCGGCGGAGCGAACCACTGGCTGGGGGTCCGCCTCGTGGCCGTGACCGGGAACCGCGACGGCGTCGGGGCGCGCGTCCGCGTGCGTGCGGGCGACGCGATCCTCGTCGACGAGGTGCACAGCGGCCGCGGCTACCAGGGGCACTACGGCAGCCGGCTCCACTTCGGCCTCGGCGCCGCGGGGCACGTCGACGCCGTCGAGGTGCGCTGGATCGGCGGCCCCGAGGAGCGGTTCGAGGTCGGCCCCGCCGACCGCGACGTCATGCTCCGGCAGGGGGAGGGGCGTCCGGTCGGTCGCTGACGGGGCCGTCCGCGGGCCGCTCGTCGCAGAGCACGATCGCCCGCGCGAGGGTCGAGTCGACGACGCGCGACAGCGCGACCACGAACCCGGCGGCCCCGTCGCGAAATCCCCCCTGGAGGATCCAGCTCTTGGCGAACGCCGCCGCGCCGCGCACCGGGAGCATCCAGGCGCTCGACCGCTCCCCCTTGGCCCGGAGGATGCCCGCCTTGGGCACCGCGTAGCGGGTGGCGCGGAGGAGGACGTCGTCGCAGCCGGTGAAGCTGTGGTGGAGGATCGAGCCCGGCGCGAGGCGCGGCGGGCGCCGGGCGAGCACGCGCTCGTGCACGGGATGGTCGCTGAAGCCGGCCCGGCCGCGGTGGAAGAGCCGGAGGACGCGCTCGCCCCCCCAGGGCCCGTGGCGCACCTCCGTGCGCCCCACGAACGTGCGCCGGCGCCAGGCCCAGCAGGCGTCGGGGTCGGAGAGGTCGAGCGTCCCGAGCGCCGCCCGCGCCTCCGCGTCGAGCTCCTCGTCGGCGTCGAGGGAAAGGATCCAGTCGTGGGCGGCCAGGGCGCAGGCGCGTTGCTTCTGCGGCCCGAAGCCGAGGAACGGCTGCGTTTCGACGCGTGCCCCGCGCGCCAGCGCCAGCGCCACCGTGCCGTCGGTCGAGCCGCTGTCGAGAACGAGCCGCTCGGCGCACGCCGCTGCGCTGTCGAGCGTCGCGGCCAGGCCGCGTGCGGCGTTCCGCGTGATCACCACGCACGACACCGGCACCGCTCCCGGCGCGGGCGCGGCGCTCATGGCGACCGGGGGCCCGGCATGCCGGGCGCGAGGGTCCGCCCCGACTCGTCGTCGGGGGGATCGTCATCCGCGTCGGGCGGCGGCTCGAGGCGCAGGGGAAACTCGATCGTGAACGTGCTGCCGACGCCGGGCCGGCTCTCGGCCCGGATGTCGCCGTCGTGCTCGCGGAGGATCTTCCGGCTCACCGTCAGGCCCAGGCCGGTGCCGCGCGAGCCCTTGGTCGACTCGAAGAGATTGAAGATCCGGGCGAGCGTCTCGGGCGTCATCCCCTCGCCGTTGTCGGCCACGGTGACGCGGACGGTGCGCTCGTGCGTGTCGACCGCGGCGTGGATCTCCACGAGGGCGTCGGGGCGTCCCTCCGCGGCGTCGAGGGCGTTGGTGACGACGTTGAGCACCGCCCGGGCCATCCCCTCGGGATCGAAGTACATCCGCGGCAGGCCCGCAGGGGGCGCCCAACGGATCTCGATTCCGGCCTCGCTCGCCCGGTGGTGCACGGTCTCCACGATGTCGCCGATCAGCGCCGCCAGATCGGTGGCCATCGGCTCGGGGCGGCGGTCCTTGCTGAAGGACAGCATGTCCATCACCAGCGACGAGATCTTGTTCTGGTTGCGCGAGACGATGTCCCAGCCCTTGCGGACGACGGCCAGATCCTCGTTCTCGAGCCCCATCTCCACCAGATAGCTGCCGCCGCGGATTCCCTGGAGGATGTTCTTGATGTGGTGGGAGAGCGTGGCGATCGTGTGGCCGACGGCGGCCAGCCGCTCCGACTGCACCATCGCCGAGTAGTAGGTGGTGTCCTCGACGGCCAGGGCGGCCTGGTGCCCGATGGCCATCATCAGCTTGAGGTGGTCGTCGGTGAACCGGCGCTGGCCCGCCCCCAGGGCGTCGGCCAGCGGCGTGGTGGTGTCGACGTACAGGAGCCCGACGGTGCCGTAGCGGCCGCGCATCGGCACGCAGATCGCCTCGCGGACGCCGGTGCGCAGCACGCTGTGGCCCGAACTGAAGCGGTCGTCGTCGCGGGCGTCGCTGGTCAGCACCCCCTCGTCGCGTTCGAGGACCCAATCGAGGATCGTGCGGCTGATCGCCATCGACGCCACGTTGCCCGACCGCCGGTCGCGGCGCGCCTTGGCCTCGGGGACGCGCGACACCGGATCGAGGAGCATGACGCAGCCGCGGTCGGCCTCCACCCACTCGAACACCAGTTGCAGGATCCGGTCGAGGAGCTCGTCGATGTCGAGCGTGTGGCTCACCGCCAGCGCCGTCCGGTACATCACCTGGAGGTTGCTGCGGGCGCGCGACAGCCGGCGGTCGTCCGGATCGGTCCGCCCGCCGCGGTCGGGGCGGTCATCGTCGCCGAGCGTGCTCACGATCCGGGAGTCGTCGTCGTGGCGCACCTCGACGATGTCGACCGTCTCCTGGGCCGCCCGGGGTGGACGCGCGTAGGAGAGCACGGTGCGGCCGACGAGCACCTGATCGCCGGGGGCGAGGGCCGCCCGCTCGACGCGCCGGCCGTTGACGAACGTGCCGTTGGAGCTGGTGAGGTCGACGATCACGTGGGCGCCGTCGGCCGGGCGCAGCTCCGCGTGCCGGCGCGACACCTCGTTGTCGTCGAGCTGGACGAGGTTGCCAGCCTCGCGGCCGATGCTCACCGGGCCGTCGAAGGCGTCCAGGTCGTAGCGCGCTCCCAGGTTGCGACCCTGGATGACGAACAGCGACGGCACGGTGGCGGAACTCCCTCGGACGCGGGGCGCGGCGGGGCGGGACGGCCCGGGCCGCGGCGAGCCCCCGGATTCTCTCACAGGTGCCCGGGGGGCGGAAAGCGCGGCGGTTCCGGCGCCGGGTGGGGCCCGGCTCGCGACGTGGCTACAATCGCCGGGGCCGTACGGGCATCCGTGCGGGAGCGTCGAGCCAGAGGAGGTATCCCATGCGTCGGTACGTGGTGTCGCAGGCTGTCCCGGGACCGTTCGCGCCGCGGCTCGTGGCGCTGCTGCTTCTCGGGGGCGCCGTGCTCGCCGTGCCGGCGCCGGGGCAGGATCCCGCACCGCAGGGGGAGACGGCGCCGGCCGCGCCCCCCGCCCGGCCCCTCACGACGCAGGAGATCGCCCGCCGCGACCGGCTGCGCACCAGCGTGGAGTGGCTCGCCGCGCCGGAGCGCGAGGGCCGCGGCCCCGGCACCGGCGGCATCGACGTCGCCGCCGATTGGCTGGCGGAGCGGTTCGCGGAGCTCGGCCTGGAGACGGCGGTCGTCGATGGCCGGCCCTTCCAGCCCTTCCCGATCACGCTGGAATCCAAGCTCGGCCCCGCGGAGGAGAACGTCGCCGAGATCGTCGGTCCCCCCGGCGCCGACGGGTCGTCGGCGGTGACAACGCTGCAGTTGGGCACCGATTGGACGCCGCTGGCCGCCGGCGGCAGCGGTACCTTCGACCTCCCGCTGGTCTTCGCGGGATACGGGATCACCGCCAAGAACGAGGGTTACGACGACTACGCGCCGCTCGGCGCGGAGGGGGCGAAGGGCACGGGGGTGATCGTCATGCGGCAGGAGCCGCAGAAGGACGATCCGCAGAGCAAGTTCAACGGCAACCAGGCCTCGGAGTACGCCCCCCTGACGCGCAAGATCGCCAACGCCTCGGAGCACGAGGCGGGCGGGATCGTGTTCTGCAACGACGCCTCGAACACCGACGACGCCTTGATGGCCTTCACCCGCGCCGGCGACGGCACCGACGGCCGCACGCTGCCGGTGATCCAGCTCAAGCGATCCGTCGTCGACACCCTCGTCGCCGGGGCGCTGGGGAAGGGGCTCGCCGATCTCGAGAAGGCGATCGACGACGGCCCCACGCCCCGCTCGGCCGCCCTCGCCGGCTACCGGATCCGCGGCAGGACGGCGGTCGTCCGCCAGGAGACCCAGGCGCGCAACGTCCTCGCGCTGCTGCCCGGCGTGGGGGGGGCGGCCGTCGCCGCGACGCCGCCCGCCGGCCCCCACGGCGCGGCCGCCGCATCGCCGCACGAGGATCCGCCGGCCTCCCCGGCCGAGGAGAAGGCCCTCGATAAGCTCGAGCAGCAGGCGGCGGAGAAGCCGGCGGCCGATCCCCACGGCGCCGCCGATCCGCACGGCGCCACAGACCCGCACGGCGCGGGGCCCCACGGCGCCGGGCCCCACGGCGCGGTCGCCGGCGGGCCGGTGCCGATCCTCCCGGAGGAGACGGTGATCGTCGGCGCTCACTACGACCATCTGGGCTACGGCGGAAGCAACTCCGCATCCCCCGGCGATCGCAGCATCCACCACGGCGCCGACGACAACGCCAGCGGCACCGCGATGCTCGTCGAGGTGGCCCGGATCCTCGCGGCCGAGGGGCCGTACCCGCGCACGATCATGTTCATCGCCTTTTCCGGCGAGGAGCGCGGGCTGCTCGGCAGCGCCCACTACACGGCCAACGCCGTCCGCCCGCTCGACGGCACCGTCGCGATGGTGAATCTCGACATGGTGGGCCGGATGGACGCGGGCCGGCTCGTGATCCACGGCACCGGCACCGGCACCGGCATCGACGGGATGGTGGACCGCCTCCTGGCCTCGCACGATCTGGGGGCGGCCAAGGATCCCGGCGGCTTCGGGCCGAGCGACCACGCCAGCTTCTACGCCAAGAAGGTGCCGGTGCTCCACCTCTTCACCGGCACGCATTCCGACTACCACCGCCCCACCGACACCGCCGAGAAGATCAACTACGACGGCATGTCGCGCATCGCGCGGATGGTGGCCGAGGGGGTGAAGGAACTCGCCCGCGGACCGCGTCCGGAGTACATCGAGGTGGCGGGGGGCCAGCAGCGCCAGCGCCGCGACGGCGACCGCCCCTACTTCGGCAGCATTCCCGACTTCGGCAAGCCGGGGAAGGGCTACGCCATCTCCGGCGTGGCCAACGATTCGCCCGCGGCCAAGGGAGGCCTGCAGGGGGGCGACGTGGTGATCCGCATCGGCGACAGCGCGGTGACGGGGCTCGACGATTTCGACAGCGCCCTGCGGAAGTACAAGGGGGGCGACACCGTGCCCGTCGTGGTCCGCCGCGGCGAGGGCGAGGTCACGCTGCAGGTCACGCTCGGCGCCCCGCGCTGAGCGTGTTCGCCGGGGAAACGGCCTCTTTTTGGCCTTGAACCCTCCGGGGCACGCTGCCATAGTCCCGCCCCGATCGGTCCCCCGCGCCGCGGCCACGGATGGCCATGGCGACGCCGACGGACGCGCGAGCGACCCAGCAAGGAGTGCTATCCGTGAAGTGGCATCTGGCAGCGATTCTCTCGGCGACCCTCGTCGCCCCCGCGGCGGTCCTCGCGCAGGCTCCGCAGCGGCCGGCGGCGCCGCCGGCCCAGCCCGTCCCCGCGGCCGCTCCTGCCGGCGGCCCCGCGGTGCACGTGGCCGTGATCGACGTGGGCTACATCTTCAAGAACCACGCGCGCTTCAAGGCCGCCATGGACAAGATGAAGGAGCAGGTGATGGCCGCCGAGAACACGCTCAAGGCGGAGCGTGACCGGATCAACGGCATGATGGAGCAGATCAAGGGCTTCAACCCCGGCACGCCGGAATTCAAGAAGCTCGAGGCCGACATCGCCAAGGCCCAGGGCGACTTCAACGTCACCGCGCAGCTCCAGAAGAAGGAGTTCATGGACCAGGAGGCGAAGGTCTACATGCAGGTCTACGCCGAGGTCGAGAAGGCGGTGGAGCAATTCGCCCGCGAGCACCGGATCGCCATCGTGCACCGCCACGAGGGGGATCCGGTCGACGCCTCGGACCGCAACCAGATCCTGCGCGGGATCACGAAGCCGATCGTGTACATCGATCCCGGGATCGACATCACGCCCGACATCGCGAAGATCCTCAACACCCCGGCCGTGGCCACGCAGCCCGCCGCGGGGCAGCCACGCACGCGCTGATCCTGCCCCTCCCGCGGCCGTCGCCCGACGGCCGCGGGCAGGGGTGCGCCCGTTTCCCCGAGAGTCCGGCCGCGCCCATGCCCCCACCCGACGCCGAGCGGCCGCAACGCACTCTCCGCCGGGCGGCCGTGGTCGCCGGGCGCGGGTACTGGAGCGGCCGAGCCTGCCGGGTCGAGTTTCGGCCGGCCCCGCCCGACAGCGGCGTCGTCTACGTGCGCGACGATCTCTCCCCCGCCGGATCGGTGCCGGCCCTGATCGGCTCGGTCGTCCCGGCCAGCCACCGCACGCGCCTCGCCTGCGGCACCACCGCGGTCGAGCTCGTCGAGCACGTCTCCAGCGCCCTGGCCGGCCTGGGCATCGACAACTGCACCGTGGGCGTGACGGCCGAGGAACTCCCCGGCATGGACGGCTCGTCGCTGGCCTACGTGGAGGCGATCGACGCCGCCGGCACGCTCGAGCAGGGGGTGGCGGCGCGCCCGTGGGTGGTGGAGGCGACGCTGCGCGTCGGTGACGATTCCGCCTGGATCGAGGCCGGACCGCCGCGGTTCCCCGGATTGTCGGTCGAATACCACCTCGACTACGGCCCCGGGCCGATCGGCCGCCAGACGCTCGCCCTCGACGTCACGCCGGAGGCTTACCGGCGCGAGATCGCCGCGGCGCGCACCTTCCTCTCGCTGGAGGACGCGATGCGCCTCCGTGCCGCCGGCCTGGGCACCACCGTGTCGCCCGCCGATCTGGTGCTCTTCGGCCCGGACGGCCCGGAGGGCACGTCGCTCCGCTGGCCCGACGAGTGCGTCCGCCACAAGATCCTCGACGTGATCGGCGACCTGGCCCTCGCCGGACGGCCGCTCCACGCCCACGTCCGCGCCCACCGCAGCGGCCACGCGCTCAACGCCGACCTCGTCCGCACGCTCGGGCAGCGGACGCTCGCCCGCTCCGCTTGACCGACCCCGCCGCCACACGATGATCCCTCCCCCCGCCGCCGACGCTCCCGCCGCCCCGCCGCTGGTGCACCCCACCGCGATCGTGCCGGCGGGGGCGCACCTCGAGCCGGGGGTCGTCGTCGGCCCGTACTGCGTGCTCTCGGCGGGCACCGTGATCGGCGCCGGCAGCGTCCTCGAGAACCACGTCACGGTGATGGGATCGGTGCGTCTCGGGCGGGGGAACCGTGTCTTCGCCGGCGCCGTCATCGGCGCCGATCCCCAGGACATCAGCTACCGGGGCACCGACACGCGCGTCGAGATCGGCGACGGCAACGTGATCCGGGAAGGGGTGACGATCAACCGCGCCTCCGAGAAGGAGGAGGGGGTGACGGTCGTCGGCAGCCGCAACGTGCTGATGGCGTTCTGCCACGTGGCCCACGACTGCCGCCTCGGCGACGGGGTGATCATCGCCAACGGCACGCTCCTCGGCGGCCACGTCCGCGTGCGATCGCACGCCTCGCTCTCGGGCAGCGTGGCGGTGCACCACTGGGCGACGATCGGCGAATACGCCTTCGTGGCGGGGCTCGCGCGCGTGCTCCACGACGTGCCCCCCTTCATGCTCTGCGACGGGTCGCCGGCCCGGCCGCGCTGCGTGAACGTCGTGGCGCTGCGGCGGGGCGGCTTCCCGGCCGAGACGATCCACGCGATCACCGAGGCCCACCGGCTCCTCTACCGGGCCCGCGTCGGCCTGGAGAAGGCGCGCGACATCCTCCGCTCGCAGGCGATGCTCGTCCCCGAGGTGGAGACGGTGCTCGGATTCCTCTCGAACCAGCAGGAGGGGCGGCACGGCCGCTCCCTTCCCAGACGGAGGGCGGCATGACGGCGACCCGCGTGGCGGTGGTGGGATGCGGACATCTGGGCACGATCCATGCCCGGCTCCTGGCGGCGCGTGGCGACGTCCGGCTCGTGGCCGTGGTCGATCCGTCGGCCGAGGCCCGGGAGCGCGTCGCCGCCGCCCACGGCTGCCTCGCCCTCGAGGCCCCGGAAGCGCTGCTGGGGCACGTCGACGCCGCGGTGGTGGCGGCGCCCACCGGGCGGCACGCCGCGGTCTCCCTGCCGCTGCTGGAGGGGGGCGTCGACCTTCTGGTCGAGAAGCCGATCGCCGCCGGCGTCGAGGAGGCGCGGGCCATCGTCACCGCCGCGCGGCGGCTGGGGCGGACCGTGGCCGTCGGCCACGTGGAGCGGTTCAATCCGGCCTGGCGGATGGCGCTCGCGCACGCCGGGAGGATCGCGGCCATCGAGTCGTCGCGGCTGGGCCCCTTCTCCTTCCGCTCCATGGACGTCGGCGTCGTCCACGATCTCATGATCCACGACATCGACCTCGTCCTGTCGCTCGCGCCGGGCAGGCTCGAGCGCGTCGACGCGCGCGGCCTGGCGGCCACCGGCGGCCACGAGGACGCGGTCCGGGCACAGCTGGTGTTCGCGTCGGGGCTGGTGGCCACGCTCACCGCGTCGCGCGTCCATCCCGTGCAGCGCCGCGGCCTCGAGCTGTGGTCGAGCGAGGGGCTGGTGTCGGTCGACTTCGTCGCCAAGTCGGTCGAGGTGGTGGGGCCGTCGCCGGCCGTCCGGGCCGGCGACTACGTCGCCGCGGCGGTGCCGGCGGAGGCGCGGGCCGCCGCCCGCGAGGCCTTCTTCACCGAGGTCCTCCCGCGCCACAGGCTCGCCGTCCCCGAGGCCAACGCGATCGCCGCCGAGCACGACGACTTCCTCGGGGCCATCCGCGAGCGGCGGCCGCCGCTGGTGCCGGCGGCCGCGGGGGCCGCGGCGCTCGAGGTGGCCAACCGCGTCCTCGACGCGCTGCAGGTCACGGCGCTGGGCGAACGGGACGTCGTCCCCACCGTGCCGCTGCCGTCGCCGCTGCGCCGCACCGGCTGAAGCGGCCGCGTCAGGCCAGATCGCGATCCTGGAAGAGGACCAGCGCCACCAGCAGCGCCACGGCCGAGTAGAGCCCGGCGTAGAGCGCGGCCCAGCCGAGGTAGCTCCAGGGCACGGGGACGCCGCCGACGACGGCGGCCTCGATCGTGAAGTGTTCGAGCACCGGCAGGATCGTGGCGAACAACTGCCCCACGAACCGCACGATCGCGAACTTGCCGACGCTCGACTGCACGATCAGCGGCACCAGGTGGCCGAGGACGTAGATCGCGAAGCAGATGATGAGGTTGGGCACCATTCCCAGCCGGGTCGACACCGCCAGGCTGACGGCCGCCAGGAGGACCGTCTCCAGGAAGGAGAGCACCAGGCCGGGGACGACCGTGATCATCTCGGCGGCGCAGTCGCGCCACACCGGATCGATCTTGCCCCCCTCGCGGGCGTCGTAGACGACTTTCAGGCTCGTGGAGGCCAGGAGCACGCTCCCCAGGATGAGGAACACCAGCAGCGCCACCAGCACCAGCCCGGCGAACTTGCCGATCACGAACTGCCAGCGGCGCAGCGGCTTGGAGAGCACCGTCAGCGCCGTGCGCCCCTCGATCTCGTCGGCCACCGACACGCTCGCCGTCCACACCACGACCAGGAGCGCGAGGACCTTGATGGCGGTGAGGCCCGAGTCCTTGAGCATCTTCACGTCCTCGCCGAACGTGTTGTAGGGGATGACGATGAAGCCCAGCAGCAGGACGATGCCCGCCACGATCGCCACCGCGAACACCGGCTGGCCGATCGCCTCCTTCGTCGTCGCCGACGCCACCGCGGCCATGCGGCGCGGCAGGAGCCGGAACAGCCCGTAGGCGGCGGCGATCGCCAGGAAGACGACGGCCGTCCAGGGGAGGATCGCCGCCTCGGGGTACTCCGGCACGAGCTTCGCGGAGACCACGAGCTCCGCCGGCTCGGTGCCGGGGTTGGAAACCTCGAGGCGGGCCCGTTGGCCGAGGAAGGGATTGGGCCGGTTGGTGTCGTCGCCGCGCGTCCAGTCCCACGGCTCGGTGGGGAGGAGGCGCAGCTCCGGCAACTTGTCGAGCTTGAAGCCCTCGATCGGCTGCTGGGTGCGCACCGTGACGGGGGCGTTCGCACGCAGCTCGAGGCGGTCGATCTCCTGGGGCCGCAACTCCAGCTCGTACTCGCGCACCTCCCCGCCGGGCGGCACGGCCAGCCGCTCCTCGAAGGCGCGCGTGGTCGCCATGCGCGACAGCGAGCGGCCGATCTGGCTGAGGGCCAGCGGCACCAGCGGCGTGAAGGCGACGGCGAAGGCGGCCATCGTCACGAGCAACCATCCCAGCGGACCCACGAAGCCGTCGCGGACGCTCGAGGCGGCCTCGGCGGCCCAGCGCGGCTCGACGACCCGCAGCACCCCCCACACCAGGAAGATCCCCGCCAGCGCCACGAGGGCACCGGCCCCCAGGAGCCACAGCGGCGGCAGGGCGATCGTGAAATCGGCGGCGAGGAGGGGGATCATGGGAGATTCCGCGGAGGCTTCAGGGAAGCGACTATTGTGCCCGGGGAGGGCGTCAGGGTGAAGGATCGGCCCCCAGCGGGCCCGCCAGGACGGTCGTCCCGGGCCCGTGGAGGGGCCAGCGGTCGAGGACCCGGCGGACGTCGTCGAGGGAAAGCCCCTCGATGGTACGCAGGTCGTCGGCGACGGATCGGTAGGTGCCCGAATGGGCCCATTCCGGCCCCACGTCGAACAGCCGGCGGCGCGGCCGCTCGCCGAGGAGCACCCAGCGTCCGGCCAGTTTGTTGCGGTGCTGCTCCAGTTCGGCCGTGCCGATGCCCTCCTCGGAGGTGCGGCGATAGACCTCCAGGATCCGTTCCAGCAGGGCCCGGGCGTCCTCGGGGTCGCAGGAGAGCTGGGTGGCGAACATCCCGGCGTCGAGGAAGTCCTGGTGGTGGAGGGTGGCCTGCTCGGCCTCGCCGGTGTCCACCAGCGCCCAGTAGAGGCGGCTCCCGGAGCCGTCGCCGAGGATCGCCGCCGCCAGCTTGGCGGCGAAGCGGTCGTCGTCGTCCCCGGGGGGGCCGGCGGAGAGCCGGACGGCGTACTCGAGCACCGATCCGGGGCGCACGATGCACTGCTCCCCGGCGGCCGGGCGGACCGGTGCGGCCGCCCGGCGGGGGGGCGTGGGGAGGGGCTCCCAGTCGCCGCAGTGCCGCCGGGCCGACTCCACCAGCGCCGCGAAGTCCACCGCGCCGGTGGCGGCGAGCACCATGTTGCCCGGCGCGTACCGCCGCCGGTGGTAGTCGCGCATCGCCTCGACCGGCAGCGACTCGATCGAGGCCACCGTCCCCAGCACGCTCCGGGCCAGCGGGTGCGCGCCGAAGAAGGCGGCCCGGCAGCGGTCATCGGCGCCGAAGGGGGGCTGGTCGTCGTACATCCGGATCTCCTCCAGGATGACGAGCTTCTCGGTGGCGAAGTCCTCCTCGCGGAGCGCCGGCCGCATCATCCGCGCCAACAGCGACGTCACCTCGTCCTGCTGCTCGGGGAGGACGGCGGCGTGGTAGGCGGTGTCCTCCTCGCTCGTGAAGGCGTTGGCGCTGGCGCCCATCCAGTCGAAGCGGCGGTTGATCTCGTCGGCGGAGAGGTCGGTGGTGCCCTTGAAGACCATGTGCTCGAGGAAGTGGCTCACGCCCCATTCGGCGTCGGTCTCGTCGCGGGCGCCGGTGCGCACGAAGAACCCGACGCTCGTCGACAGCGCCGAGTCGGTGACCTCCGCGATGACGTCGAGGCCGTTGGGCAGGCGCTCATGCAGGAACTTCAATCGGCACCTCCAGCGGTTCCTTGCCGAGCGACACCACCGTCAGGCCGGCCGGCCGGTTGGCCGCCAGCCAGGCCTCCACCGACGCCACGGTGAGCCGGTCGTAGCGGGCCAGCTCCTCGGCGAGGCTGCGCACCGTGCCCAGGTGGTACCACTGCTTGGCGATCCACCCCGCGCGGGCGGCACTCGATTCCTGCTGCATCACCAGGGCGCTCTTGGCCCGGGCCCGGACGCGCTCGATCTCGGCCTCCTGGATCGTCCCCGGCAGGCGGCGGATCTCGGCGAGCATCACGTCGAGCGTCTCCTGCGCCCGCGCCGCGGAGGTGCCCGAGTAGCACACCGCCGCCGCCGCGTCGCGGAGGGTCTGGTATCCGGCCGAGACGGAATAGCACAGCCCCCGGCGCTCGCGCACCTCGGAGAAGAGCCGCGAACTGGAGCCCCCCCCGAGCACCGACAGCGCGGCCGACGCCTCGTAGGACGCGTCCTCGCGGTACGGGGGCACGCTCCAGGCGAGGGCGATGTGCGTCTGCTGGGAGTCGTGGGGCACGTGCCGGACACGCTCGCCGCGCGGTCCCGGCACGACCGTGCCGGTGGCGCCGCTGTCCCAGTCGCCGAAGAGCCGCTCGATGCGGCGCACGAAATCGTCCCAGTCGATCCGCCCCGCGGCGGCGATGATGGTGCCGGCAGGGCGGACGTGCGCCGCGACGAACTCGCGCACCGCGCCGATGCCGATCCCCTCCACGTCCGCCGAGAGGCCCTCCGACGGCATGCCCCAGGGATGGGGGAAATGGAGCTGGCGCAGGGCCTGCATCACGCGGTGGCCGGGATCGTCCTCGGTGCCGGCCAGGTTCTGCAGCACCATCTGCCGGGCGTTGTCGAGCTCCTCCTCGGGGAGGCGCGGCCGGCGGAGGATGTCGGCGTAGATCGGCAGGGCCACCGGCAGCTGCCGGGCGACCATCGCGCCGGCGAAGCTGGCGTGGCTCGTGGAGACCGACTGGGCCCACTGGATGCCCGCCCCCTCGAGCGCCTCGACGATCTCGCGGCTGGAACGGTCCGCGGCGCCGCGGAGCATCATCTCCCCCGACAGGTTCGCCAGTCCGCAGCGGCCGGGGCCGTCGTGGATCGCGCCGGCGGGGGTGTGGAAGGCGACGGCCACCGATTCCAGGCCCGGCAGGTCCTCGCCGAGCACGACGATGCCGTTGGAGAGGCGGGCGGAGAACAGCGATTGCTTCAAGGGTGGCTCTGCGCGGGGCGGTGTCGCGGCAGGGAACGGCCCGAGAGCCCCGCCCCCACCGGCTTCCAAAGATAGCGTCCGGCGCCGGGAAGGCCTCCGGACCACGGCAGACGCCCCCGAAACCGCATCCTGGGCCCGGAAAAGCCCGGCAGCGGCCCGGGAAAAAGGGGGCCTCCTCCCGCTCAGAGGAGGACGGCCTCGCGCTGGTCGGCGGGCCAGACCGGGCCGTCGACCGTCTTGAAGATCGTCCTGGTGCGGCGGAAGCCGAGCCGCTGGTAGAGACGCACCGCCCGGACGTTGTCGGCGGTCACCTCGAGCCAGGCCCGCGGGGCCCCCTCGGCCGCGAAGCCGTGCAGGGCGGCAGCCACCAACGCCGTTCCCAGGCCACGACCGCGTTCGGTGGGCACCACGCCGATGTTCTGGATCGAGCCATGGCCGTTGGCATCGATCACCCCCTGGATGGTGGCGCACCACTCCAGTTCAAGGGGCGCCCGCGCGCCCGGTTCAAGGGGCGCCCGTGCGCCCGGTTCAAGGGGCGCCCGTGCGCCCGGTTCAAGGGGCGCCCGTGCGCCCGGTTCGAGGGGCGCCCGCCCGCCCGGT
>CAISKG010000560.1 GCA_903885855.1 uncultured Planctomycetaceae bacterium | reverse complement strand
TGCTCGCGGCGCTCGCCGAGCGGGGGGCCGCCGACGGCGGATCCTCGGCCCTTCCCGGCCGCACCCGCAGCATCGTGGCGGGGATCGCGCTCTCGGCGGCGGTCGCCTGCGGCCTGGTGGCCTTCCGCCGCCGCGCGGCGCGCGGCACGGTGGCGGCGCTCCTCTGCCTCGCCGTCGCGGGGGCGATGATGGGGCCGGCCCTGGCCGACATTCCCGTCCCCGGGGGGGGCCGGTCGCGGCCCCGGCCCGTGCGCCCCACGGCGCCGCCGCGGCCGATCGACGCGCCCGAGGCGGCCGTCCGGGTCGCCGACGGGATCACCGTGGTCATCGAGGCGACCGATGGCGGCGAGCTCGAACTCGTGCTGGGAACCGAACCGCGCTGACACCGCCGGCCCGGTGCCGCCGCCATGGCCACGCCACTCCCCCGTAGCCTGCCCACCGTGCCGACGATGCGGGTGCCCGCCGCGGCCCTGCCGACCGCGGCGGCGCTGGCCGTCGTGGCCGCCGCCGCGTTCGTCGCCGGCGCCTTCCCGATCGCCTTCTCCGTGGCGATCGTGTTCCTCTTCGCCGGCCCCCACAACTGGCTCGAGTCGCGCTACTTCCTCTCCCGCATGCCGGGCCGCTGGGGACGGCTGCAGGGCTATTTCCTCCTCGGCATCGGCGGGGTCGTGACCCTCACCCTGACGATGATCGCGCTGCCGGCCGTCGCCACCGCCCTCGGCGACGGCCCCGAGACGTGGCGCATGCTCCTCGCCTGCTGGAACTCGGCCCTCGTGCTCTGGGTCGCCACGCTCGCCTCCCGGCGCGCCCGGCAGCGTCCGCGTCGGGAATGGCCCTGGCTCTGGCCGGCGGCCTGCCTCGCGATCGCGGCTGCCTGGCTGTGGCCGGTCGGCTGGGGGCTGGGGCTGGTGTACCTGCATCCGCTTCTGGCGCTCGCCTTCCTCGACGCCGAGCTCGGCCGGCGCCGCCCCGAGCTGCGGCCGGCCTACCGGCGCTGCCTCGTCGCCGTGCCCGCGGCGATCGTGCTCCTGGCCTGGCGGCTCGGCGCGGCCCCCGATCTCGCCGGCAGCGACGTCCTCACCGCGCAGATCACCCGGCATGCCGGAGCCGGCATCGTCCCGCACCTCTCCACCCACTTCCTCGTCGCCGCCCACACGTTTCTCGAGATGCTCCACTACGCGGTGTGGTGCGTCGCGCTGCCGGCCCTGGCGATCGGCGGCCGGCCCTGGCGCGTGGGGGGCGTGCCGCTGGCGCGACGCTCCGCGGCGTGGCGCCGGGGCCTCGGGGCCGTGCTCGCCACGGGGGCGGTCGTCGTGGCGGCGTTCTGGGTCGGCTTCCTCGTCGACTACCCCCTCACGCGGAGCCTGTACTTCACCCTGGCGCTGGCCCACGTCCTCGCCGAGGTGCCGTTCCTCCTCCGCGAGGCCTGAGCATGCCGCCCGATCCCGGGTCGCTGTGGCGGTTTCTCCCCTGGGGCTACCTGTGCACGGTGGCGATCGAGGTGCCGGTGCTGCTCCTCGGCCTCTCCCGCGGGCATCCCCTGCGCGACCGCCTCGCCGCCGGCCTCGCGCTCACCGCCTTCACCTACCCGATCGTGGTCGCCGTGCTGCCGCCGCTGGTGTGGGAGCCGTGGGGCCGCGGCGCCTACGTCGCCGTCGCCGAAGCCTTCGCGCCGCTGGCGGAATGGGCGCTGTTCCGCGCGGCCTTCCGCCCGCCGGCCGACCGCCGGGCCGCGCTCCGCGACGCCGGCGCGATCCTGGCGGCGAATCTGGCCTCCTTCGCCGCCGGCGAGGCGCTCGGGCCCCTGTGGGCGGGGTAGATCCCGGAACCGCGATCAGTCGGCGGGGGGATCGGCGGCGAACGTCGTCGGCACCTCGTCGAGGGCGGTGGCGTAGGCGGTGGCATGGGAGCGGCAGTGGGAGATGCTCACGAGCACGCAGGCCACCCCGAGCCGCTCGGCGACGTCGGCGGCGCCGCCGGCGAGCACCACGCGCGGCCGGCCCGCCGAGGTGGGGAGGATCGCCACGTCGCGCCAGCTGATTCCGCGGCGCCAGCCCGTGCCGAGGGCCTTGAGCACCGCCTCCTTGGCGGCCCAGCGGCCGGCGAAGTGCTGGGTCGCCTGCTTGCGCGACCGGCAGTATTCGATTTCCGCCCCGGTGTAGACGCGCCCCACGAACAGCTCCCCGTGCCGTTCGATCATCTGCGCGATCCGCAGGCATTCGGTGATGTCGGTGCCGATGCCGAGGACGTTCACCGCCGCGCCTCCGCGGGCCGGGCGGCGGGGGCCGGGCGGCCGAGCCCGCAGGCGCGGCGGGCGCGGGCGAGCACCTCCC
>CAISKG010000559.1 GCA_903885855.1 uncultured Planctomycetaceae bacterium | reverse complement strand
CGGCGGATCGGCAGCGTGCCGGGGCGATGCGGCTCCAGATCGCGACCTTCGCCCGTGGCGGCCGGCTCGACGAGGCGCTCGCTGCCGCGCGGGGGGCGGTCGCCCGATGGGAAGGGCGGGACCGCGCCAGCGCCGCCGCGCGGAGCCTGCTCGCCGAGGCCTGGGGCGATCTGGCGAACGTCGAGGCTTCGGCCGGCCTGCACGGCGAGTCGTACGACCATCACCGCCGGGCGGTCGCGCTGGCCGACGCCCTGCTGGCGGAGAATCCCGACGATGGCGATCTGCTCCGCCTCTCGCTGCCCATCCTCTACAACGCCGCGATCTGCCCGTCGACCGAGGATCGTGCCCAGCGGCGTGCGTTCGTGGAAACGCTCCTGACGCGGGCCGGCGACGGCCTGGGGCGGTTCGAGCAGGGACGCGAGGACACGGGGCGGGGCGTGCTGCTGGCGCTCACGATGCTCGCGCAGTTCGAGCTCGAGGAGGGCAGGCCCGACGCGGCGCTGGGGTTCGTGCAACGCCGCGCCGCGGCGGCGCGGACGCTCGCCGCGGAGCTGCCCGAGGTGCGGTCCTTCCACAGCGAGGTGGTGGGGGCCGCCTGTCAGGCGTTCGCCTGCCATGCGGCTCTCGGCAAGCCGGAGGATGCCGCGGCCGATCTCGACGAGGCCGTGGCGATGGCCGCCGCGGCCGTGGCCGCGGAGCCGGCGGTGGCGGAGTGGACGCGCGTCCTTCTCGAAGTGCTGTTCGTGCGGGCGGGGGTGTCGGTGGCCACGGGGCGCACCGAGGCGGCCAGCGCCGATCTGCGGCGGGTGCTCGACGCCGTCGCCCCGTGGATCGCCGGTCCGCGCGAAGGCAAGGAGCCCCCGGCCGGATTCGCCGCGGCGGCCGACAAGGCCCGGGCCGGCCTCGCGAGCCTCGCCGCGGCGACGCAGGCCCCGGTGCAATGAACGGCTCCCGCGGGGCCGGAAACCCGGGCCGAGGCTGACGTTTACGTCCGCCATCGCGCTCCCTACGCTTCCCGGCCCGACCCGCCGCGGGGCGTCCGAGCCCGGCGGCTCTCCGGCGGCGGCCGTGCCCCGCCACGCCCGGCGACCACGTTCCCGCCCGTTCTCATTCCCGACCGAGGGTGCCTCCCATGGTGATGCGTTTCCGCCCCGTGCCGTCCGCCCCCCGTCGCAGGTCCCGCGTGCGCCGCGACCAGCGCCTGCGGGCGGAGGCGCTCGAGCCCCGCCGCCTCCTCGCCGCCTTCGCCTACTCGGGTTCCGCGCTCTCCGTCGGGCTCGACGCCGCCACCACCCTCTCGGTGCACAGCGCCGGCAGCGGCAACTACGTCCTGACGCTCTCCGACGGCGACACGTTCGTCGGCACCGACGCCACCGGTCTCACCGGCGCCGGCACGTCGACGCTCAAGATCACCTCCGAGCTGACCCTCACCAACATCTCCATCGCCAACACCGTCGATGGCACCCTGGTGGACTTCGCGGGGAGCTCCGGGAGCTACGTCGACGACGTCGCCGTGAAACTGGCTCGCGTCGCGACCGGCACGCTGCCCGCGGTGCGATTCAAGGGGAGCACCGCCTTCGCCGACAGCGCCTCGCTGTCGGTGATCGCTCCGACCATCTCCCTCGCCTCGGCCACGGTGTCCACCGTCACCGGCCCGCTCACGCTCACCGGCGACACCGGCACCGCCGTGGCGAGCCCCGTCCCGGGCCTGCTCATCACCGCCTCGTCGGTCACCACCGCGGGCGGGCCGCTCAAGCTCGAGGGCCGCGCCGGGAACGGTGAGGGGGGCAGCCTGCGGGGCGTCGCGATCATCGCGAATTCGCAGATCAAGTCGGGCGACGTCGGGACCTCGTTCCCCACGCTCTACGTCAACGGCATCGGAGGGAAGTCGAACGGCGCCGGCACCGGCAGCGACGGCGTCTTCATCGACGATTCCTCCTCCGTGCAGACCACCGGCGGGTCGCTGGTGATCAACGGGACCGGGGGGGGCGCCAACGACGCCAACCGCGGGATCGCCGTGCTCGGGAGCGCCGGGGTCGGATTCAAGGCCGCCGCCCCCGCCCCCCCCCTGCTGGCCCTCAACGGCACCGGCGGGGGCTCGGGGGCCTCCGCGAAGGACAACAACGGCGTGTATCTGGCCAACTCGGCCCGGATCACGGCCACCAGCGGCTCGATCCAGGTCACCGGCACCGGCGGCGCGGGCACGACGTCGACGACCGCCCCCTACCTCTCCTCGCCCGGCGTCTCGCTCGACTCGCCCACGGTCGCCGCGCTCGGCGGTCCGGTGACGTTCACGGCCGACGGCTACGCCTTCGGCAGCAGCACCTCGGGGCTGTTCATCACCAGTTCGACCCTCTCCGTCCTGAACGCCAACCCGGGGCAGGTGATGCGCTTGGATTCCAGTGCCGCGGCGCAGATCACGAGGGTCGCCGCGCGGGACATCGTCATCGGCAAGTCCGACGCCGCCTCGCTGCCGGTCATCGAGCAGGCCTCGGTGGCGGCCGGCGGCACGCTGTCGCTCGAATCGCCCAACCTGACGGTCAACGGCTCGGCGATCCGCCTCCGGGCCCCCGTCACCAACACCGGCTCGCAGACCTGGAACGGCCCGATCATCCTCGGCGCGGACGCCGACGCCGGTGACGTCTCCCTCAGCGCCAAGGGCATCACCCTGGCGGGCACGGTCGACGGGGCGAAGAACCTCACGCTGCGCCCCGGCGGCGGAGCGCTGGCGATGGCCGACACCATCGGCGGGACCAAGGCGCTGGCGTCGCTCACGATCGGTGCGGCCAGCGCCGTGACCGCGACGAAGGCGATCGCCATCGACGGCTCGGCGGCGGGGGCCAAGCCCGACGGCCTGACCCTCGAGGCCGGCGCCAACGGCGTGACGATGACGGCGGCGGGCAGCTCGATCTCCAACGCCACCGGCAACGGGATCCGCATCCTGGGCTCGGGCGGCTCGACGCTCTCCGGCTTCACGCTGCAGAAGAACGGCGTCGGCGTGTACGCCACCGGCGCGTCGCCCGGCACGGCGGTCCGCGCGAACACGATCACCGCCAACGGCACCGGCGTGTCGGTCCAGTCCGCCACCGACATCACGGTCGACACCAACGCGATCGTCGGCAACACCGCCCACGGGGTGCACGCCACGGGGGTCGTCTCCGGGACGAGACTGGTGCGCAACACGATCCGCAGCAGCCCCTTCGGCATGGTCGTCGACAACGCGCGGGGCCTGGTCGTGGGGGGGGCGGGGCAGGGCAACGTCATCGCGGCGGGGGCCGACGCGGCGGGCAACCGTCGGCCGGCGACGTCCTCCTACGGCCTCTACGCCACCGGCAACCTCACCGGGACGACGCTCGTCGCCAACGCGGTGATCGACAACGCCGTGGGGGCCTATCTCGTCGCGGCCAAGGGCCTCGTCGTCAACGGCCGCAACCTCTTCTACCGCAACGCCGCGCACGGGATCCTCGCCGTGGGGGATTGCCTCTCGACCACCATCCAGCAGAACATCGTCGACGGCAGCATGCCGGACGGCACCAAGGCCGCCTACGGCGTCTATCTCCTCTCGGCGACACGGATGCTCGTCGGCGGGACGGGGCTCGGCAACGCGATCTACTCCTGCACCGTCGGCGTGTGTGCCACCGGCAGCCTTTCCGGATCGGTGGTCCATGCCAACTCCGTGATCAACAACGGCACCGGCATGGCGGTGATCTCGGGCACCGGGCTGATCGTCTCCGGCAACGATTTCTCCTCGAGCGCCTCGGCCGGCTTCCGGGCATCGGGGATCTGCACGAGCACGACCGTGGTCGGCAACGAGATCCACCACGGTGGCAACGGCGTGGTCCTCGACGGGGCGCAGTACATGGCGGTGCGGTCGAACCGCATCGTCCGGAACCGGGGCTTCGGCCTGCTCGCCGCCGGCGCGACCACCGGGACGGCCGCGGTGGGCAACACCATCGTCTCCAACGGCGTGAACGTCTCGACGGCGGCGTCGACCGGCGGCACCTTCCAGCGGCGCTGAGGGAGCCGGGGCCGGGCTGCTCCGTCAGCGGCGATCCTCGCGCCGGCCGGCGTCGATGAGGGCGGCGACGCGGCGCGGGTGGGGGATTCCCGCCACCTCGATCTCGATCCCCCCCTGCCCCGAGCTCGACAGGCCGAGGTCGCCCACGTCGAAGAGCCGCTGCAGCACCCCCTGCCGGACCTGCACGTTGCGGATGTCGGCCAGGAGGATGTCGCTGGTGTCGCGGGAGAGGATCCCGCGGCGGAGCGTGACGCGCCGGTCGGTGACGAGCAGCGTCGTTCCCAGGCAGGCGATCCACCAGGGGACGAGGACGAGGAGCCCCAGGCCCCACACGGGCACGAGCACCAGCGCCACCGCGAAGAGCAGCGGCCGGTTGCGGAACATCGCCGGATGATCGCGGTAGAGGATCGTCTCGGACATGGGGACGCGCAATCGGGGCGAGAGGATTCGAACCTCCGACCTCCTGGTCCCAAACCAGGCGCTCTAACCAGGCTGAGCTACGCCCCGGAACGGGCCGCGATCGCCATCACGATCGCGACCCGTGCGGGGCAGTCTACACGAGATCGGCGCGGCCGGATCGGCGGCGGCGCGGCTAGCGGGCGATCTGCTCGAGGATGCGTTGGAACTCCTCCGGATCGGCGAACGGGATCACGATCCGCCCGGCCCCCTTGCCGTTGGCATGGACCACGACCTTCGTGCCCAGCGCCCGCCGCAGCCGCTGCTCCACCGCCTGCACCTGCGCCGTGCGCCGCGTCGCCGGCCGCCCCGGCCGGCGCTTCCCGGCGGGGCGATCCGCGCCCGGCGCCTGGGCCTCGTCGTCCCCGTCGGCCGCCGGCGGCTCGTCGTCGATGCCGTCCGCCACGGGGCCGCCGGCACGCGGCGCCGTGGGGCGCGGGGCCTCCTCCTCGTCGGCGCGGAGGATCTCCTGCACCTCCCCCTCGATGGCGCGCACCGACAGCCCCTCGGCGGCCACCCGGCCGGCGAGACGCTCCTGCTCGTGCTCGTCGCCGAGCGGGAGGAGCGCCCGGGCGTGCCCCATCGAGATCGCGCCCGAGCGCAGCAGCCGCTGCACCCCCTCGGGAAGCTCGAGGAGCCGGATCAGATTGGTGACGGTGGAGCGGTCGATGGAGAGGCGCTTGGCCAGCTCGTCCTGCGTCCCCCCCCAGGCCGCCAGGTAGGCCTTGAAGCTCGCCGCCTTCTCCAGGGCGTCGAGGTCGCGGCGCTGGAGGTTCTCGACGATCGCGATCTCAGACATCTGCCGGTCGTCGACGTCGAGGACGCGCACCGCCACCTTCGCCCAGCCCAGCCGGCGGGCGGCCGCCAGCCGGCGCTGGCCGGCGATCAGCTGGTAGCGCGATCCCGAGACGCGCACCACGATCGGCTGCACGAGGCCGTGCTCGCCGAGGCTCGCCGCCAGCTCCGCCAGCGCCGCGTCGTCGACCACGGTCCGCGGCTGCCAGGGATTGGGGTCGACCAGCGCCGCGTCGATCTCGGAGGCGGGCAGCGTCGCCGCCGCCTGCTCGACCTCCTCCGGGGCGTGGAGGATCAGGCGCGCCGCACCGGCACCGAGGCCGCCGGCGGGCCGGGCCTCGGGGCG
>CAISKG010000558.1 GCA_903885855.1 uncultured Planctomycetaceae bacterium | reverse complement strand
GCCGGCGGTGCCGGGGGCGCTTCCGGCGCGGCGGGGGGCGTTTCGGCAGCCGGGGCCTCGACGGGGGCCGGCGGAGCAGGCTCGGGGGGAGGCGTGTCCTGCCCGTGGGAGAACCCGGCGCCGGCGAGGAGCACGGCCGCGGCCAGGAGCACGCGGCATGGGAGGCGTCCGCATCGAACGGATCGCAGCACGACGAGGGGGGCCATCGGTGGGATCACTCCATCACGGGTCGAACAGCGCCGCCGGGATCACGGGGCGCGGGGACGGGGGCGGGCGGGCCCGGATGCCGGTCTGCCGGGGCACGCGTCGCCCCGCCGCGGGACACGTCGCCCGCGGCCGGGAGCGCGGCCGGGGTTGCAGGCGCCGATCCTCGAACCACACTTTCCCCACCCGTGGTGTCTATCCTCCCCCCGGCCGGGTTTCAAATGCCCCCGATACCCTCTCCCGGCCCCGCCTCCCACCCCCGACCGCGCGCCGGGCTCTCGCTCGTGGAGGTGCTCGTCGCGATGGGCATCGTGGGGACGCTCGCCGGGCTCCTGCTGCCGGCGGCGTCGGCGGCGCGGGAGGCGGCGCGCCGCGCCCAGTGCCTCTCCCACCAGCGGCAGATCGGCCTCGGGGTGCTGGGCTTCGAGGCGGCGCAGCGTGTCTTCCCCGCCTCGGGCTGGACGCGCCCCGGCCCCGGCAACCCCGACGGCAGAGCGATCGGCTGGCGGACGCTGATCCTCCCGCATCTCGAGCAGGCCGACGTGCGCATGCTCTACGACGTCCGCCGCCACTGGTGGGAGGGGACGAACCTCGCCGTGGCCTCGATCCCGATCCCGATCTTCGTCTGCCCGAGCACGCCGGCGCTCGAGCCGGTGACCGCCGCGGTCGCGAAGCCCCCGCGGCCGGCGCTGGCGCTCGCGCGGCCGCTGGCCCGCGCCGACCACGAGGCGATCCAGGGGGTGCAGTCAGCCGCGGTCGATCGGGACCGCTACGGCACCGGCAATCGCCACGCGGTCATGCACCGCGACTCCGCGACGCGCCACGCCTGGATCACCGACGGCACGTCGCGGACGGCGATGGTGGTCGAGGCCGCGGGCCGCCCGGCGGTCTTCCGGCAGGGTCGGCCGCGGACCGATCTCGTCAACGATCAGGGGATCGGTTGGATCGACGCCGAGGGGGCCTTCAGCCTCGACGGCGCCACACCCGACGGCGCCCGCGAGGGCTGCGGCCGCGCCCAGGGCTGCACGGCCGCGGTCAACGCCCGCAACGACAACGAGCCCTCGTCGTTCCACCTCGGCGGGATCCACGCCCTCTTCGCTGACGGGCACGTGGCCTTCGTGGAGGCGTCGATCGCGCTGGAGGTGATGGCGGCGCTGTGCACGCGGGCCGCGGGCGACGGCCCGGACTCCTGGCCGGCCGACTGACGCACCCAGGCGGGTGGGTCGGACGTGCGGCCTCGGGGTCGGGCGGGGCGAGGGCTGTCTCCGGACTGCTGTTTGTCACCACGCGGCCGTTGCCATGCTCCGGGCATCGGCGACATGCTCTCGCGATGGCGTCGGTGACGCGGGCGGAAGCCTGCCCCGGGGTGCGGGGCTGCCCTGCGATCCCAGGATCGTGGCATGTCGCCATCGTCGCCCGGGGTGACTGGGGCACATGGACGGCGCTCGCCTATCCCGCTATCCGCACCTGCTGTGGCCCCGGTTCGGCATCGACGGCACGGACGCGCCGCGGCGGATGGAAGTCGATCTCAACGGCGGCTGCCACACGCTGGGCCTCGTCCGGCAGGGCCGGCACGCCGTCCGCTGGATGACGCGCGGCCTCGAGCGCGCCTGGATCTCGGAAACAGGAAACGTCCATTTTCTCCCGGTCGACGACGCCCACCACACGTTCGTCACGGAGCACGCCGGCCCCTTCCGCTTCGAGACGCTCATCCTGCCCCGCGGCCACTTCCGCTCGATCCTCGCCTCGGAGCACCACGAGCCGCCGCCGGAGTGGCGCCGTCTCCTCGCCCCCTCCGACGCCATCCTCCAGGCGTTCATGATCCACGTCTGCGCGGCGGCGGCCCCACGCCGGCCGACGTGCCCCGGCCTCCCGGCCGCGACCGCCGGCAGCGGCGGTATGATCATGGCCGCGGCGACGGCACCGGCGAGGGGAGCCGTTCGGGCGAGAGCCCCCGCTGCCCGAGCGTCGCGCACGCCCACCGGAGGTTCCATGTCGCAGGTCAAGCACTTCGGCGTCTTCGCCTTCAAGCCGGGGATCAGCGCGGAGCGGATCGACCACTGCTTCGCCGAGATGCGGTCGATGGTGGGGCGGATCCCCGGCCTGCTCGACATGGCCCATGGCGTTTACGAGAGCCCCGAGGGGCTCGACGACGGCTTCACCCACGGCTTCATCATGACCTTCGAGAACGCCGCGGCGCGCGACGCCTACCTCCCCCACCCGGAGCACGAGCGGGTCAAGGCGATCGTCGTCCCCTGCCTCGAGCGCGTCGTCGTCTTCGATTTCGCCCTCCTCCCCGGATTCCACCGCAGCGCCTGACCTCGTCCATCCGCCGTCGATCGGCCCGCCGTGCCGCGGCGACGGGATCGGTGTCCGGCACAGCTCACGCGTCCCCCCGGTCGTCGCGGAGCGTCCTCGAGGCGGGCGCCGCGCGACGGTCATCCCGAGACGGCTGCCTCGTCCGCGCGGTCGCCTGCGGCGTCGAGCGCCGCCAGCAGCGACGCCGCCATGTCCACCGCCTCCTCGGCGCTCGACGCCGAGCGGATCCCATGGCGGCCGAGCCAGGCGTCGCGATGGGCGAAGACCTTGCCGTTGGCCGTGTCGCAGACGACGTGCGGGATGCCGGCGAGCAGGCACAACAGGTGCGCGTGGAGCCGGTCGGTGATCACGACCCGGCCCTGGGAGAGGATCCGCAGGCCGCGCCGGGCGCGATCCTCGGCGAGCTGGTCCCAGAGCCAGGGGAGGTGCCGCCAGGCGATCCGGCGCCGCGAGAGCCGCGCGGCCTCGTCCGCGGCCGGGGGCCGCGGCGGCCAGGCCGGTGGCGCCCCGACCCGATCCAGAAAGCGTCGGCTGGCGAGCGAGAGCTGCGCCGCCTCCGTCGCCGGGAGCGGGCCCCCGTCCAGGGTCCAATCACGGGCCACCCAGCCGGCGGGGAGCGCGGGCAACGGGCCCCGCGATTCGGAATCCCGCCGCCAGAGGGCGAGCACGGGAACCGTCGCGGGCGCGAGCCGCGCGAGGGGACCGAGGGCCAGCATGCTGTCCGGACACGGCATTGCCGTCACGCCGGGCAGTTGCGCTCGCGCCACGTCGAGACTCGCGTGGTCGCGCACGAGCAGGACGAAGTCCCGGTGCCGTCCGGTGACCTCGGCCATGGTGGCGATCGCCGCCGGCGTGCGGAACCAGATGCTCTGCGGGAGCTGAATGATCCGTCGCTCGGGAAAGTCGGCGAGGATACGGAGCCGGCAGGCGTGCTCCCGCGGGTAAACGTCGCCGCAATTGCCGCCGCCGAGCAGGAGGATGGGGCCGTCGGGCAGCGACGCCCCAAGCGCGCGCGGATCGTAGCTCCATGGATCGCAGGCATAGGCGACGGTGACGTCGAGATCGGCCAGGAGCCTGCGCGTGGCCCACCAGATCGCCGCGTCGCCGACGTTCCAATGGTCCGGGTAGAGGGCGAGGCCGCACCGCGAGCCCGGCGGCAGCAGGGCCCCCCAGGTGCGCTCGAGGATCGCGCGGCAGTCGTCCGGCACCGGCATCGAGCCGTTCTCCGATGGCACGGCCACGCACCGTCGAGGTGCAAGGGGCATCCCCGTAGCCGTCGTCGCCTCCCACGAGAGTACACTCGCCGCACGGGCCTGTCGGCCGCTCGCGCGACGCTCCATGATCATCTCGAACACGCACCGGGCGATCTTCGTGCACGTCCCCAAGACGGCGGGCACGAGCATCACCTCCCTCCTCGCGCCCGCACTCCGCTGGAACGACCTCGTGCTCGGCGGGACGACGTTCGGCGAACGCATCCAGGCGGCCTACAAGGAGCGCTTCGG
>CAISKG010000557.1 GCA_903885855.1 uncultured Planctomycetaceae bacterium | reverse complement strand
GGGTGACGTGCCCCACGCCGTCGCCGCCGCCGGGGGGGGCCGCGGCCTCGGCCTCGGCGGCGGCCTCCCGGAGCCGCTCGGCGAGGGGGGCGTCGCGCAGATGCGCCGCCAGCCAGCGCATGCACGCCGGCGCGTCGACGGCCGGCTGCGGCGGGAAGTTGCCCGGCCACACGGCGTGGCGATAGAGGCCGCCGGAGCGGATCGCCGAGTCGAGCCAGCCGTGGGCGAGGAGCCGGCAGGCCCCCTCGAGGCCGCCGACCACGTCGGGCTCCGGCGGCACCGGCTCGGTGCGGAGGCGGTCGGCCACGGCGCGGTGGAGGCGGCCGCCGAAGCCGCCGCGCAGCGTCACGGCGAGCTCGAGCGGGCGGCCCGGCTCGACGACGAGGCCGCGCACGACCTCGAGCTCACCCGGAAACCGCGCCGGCACCGCCTCCGCCCCCCCCGCCGCCGGCGACACGAGGCCGAGCAGGTGGCCGCCGGAGTGGAGGATTCGGTCGGGCGTGTCGAACAGCGGCGAGACGGCGGGCCCGGCGGCGTCCCAGTCGATGGCGATCCAGCGCTCCGCCGCCCCCAGCGCCATCATCGGGAAGCAGACGTCGAGGGGATCGGGGAGGCGCCGGTTGGCGGCCGGCCCGCGGATCTCCCGGTCGTTGCTCGAGGGCTCGCCCTCGAGGTACTCCACGCCCGGGAGGAGCGCCTGCGTCTTGGCGGTGCCGAAGGATCCGAGCCCCGACAGCAGCGTGATCCAGGGGAGGTGGTAGACCTCGCGCCGGCGGTCCACGGCCACCGTCGCCAGCACGCGCACCCCGCGCTCCTCCGCCTCGACGCGCCGCGTGAAGCGCCAGGCGGCGGCATCGGCCGGATCCCCCTCCTCGAGCACCGTGGCCGCCACCTCGTAGCCCCGTGGGAGGGCCGCCGTCTCGCAGGCGACCGCGGCCGGATCGATCGCCACCGGCCGCACGCCGTCGGTCGTCCACACCGCCTGCCCCGGCGCGCTTTCGGCCATGCGGACGCCGGCGACCTCCACGACGAGGCCGTCGAAGCGGCGCGGATCCTGGAAGACGCGCACGATCCCCTCGCCGGCCACCAGGGCGTCCTCGGCGATCGGCGCCGGCTCGAGCGGCCCGGCGTCGGCGGCCCGGGCGGGCGGCGTGAAGCGCGGCGCGATCGGCCGGACGCGCAGGCGCACCAGCGTGACCGGCCCGAGCGGGGGATCGAGGCGGAAGCGCATCCGCGGGCCGCTCGCGGGCAGGATCGCCCGAAAGACGCCGTCGGCGTCGGCGACCAGGTCGGCGGCGTCACGCTCCGAGTAGTCGCCCCCCTCGGCGGCGACGAAGCAGCGGATCGGCGCCGGCGACAGCGCCTCGAGCTCGACGAGCAGTCGCCGCGCGGGCCCGTCGCCCGGCACCTCGACCGCGGGACCGACGAGCCACGGGTCGTCGCCGGTGGCCGTCACGAGGAGGCCGGCCGGCGTCTGGATGGGCGTTCCGGCGGTGGCGTTGGGCTGCCAGCCATGGCCCGGGCGCGAGAACTCGGCGACGACGCGCGGTTCCTCGGCCGCGATCCGCCCCCCCGCCGCCCCCGCCATGAGCGCGGCCACCACGAGCATGCGGCACAGGCGGGATCGCACGGCGGGCCTCCGATCGGATCGCCGGCGCGGGCGGGCCGGGGTGCGGCCATTCTACGGCCGGCGGTGGCGATCGCCGCCGCGGCATCCGCTGTGCGGCGCAGCTGCTCTTGCGGCGGCCGCGACGAGCGCCGCAGACTCCTTTCCCGCCGCCGCGCCGCTCCCCCCTGACCGCCCGGCGCCGGCGGCACAGCGAAGAGGACCCTCCCATGCGTCACCGCGCCCCCGACCGCCGGATTTCGCCGGCGGGCCCCCCGGCCGGTCGGCGCCCGGCGTGCGGCG
>CAISKG010000556.1 GCA_903885855.1 uncultured Planctomycetaceae bacterium | reverse complement strand
GTCGATCCGGGCGGGCCGACGACTGCCAGCCCCGGCGGCGCGGGCGGCCGGCCCGCCGGCGGCGCCGCCGGGCCGGCGCCGTTTTCCCAGCCTGCGGAAACCCCGATAATTCGCCGCACGGGGCAGGCACGTCGGGTCGTTCCGGAAAAAATCCGTACCGCAGTGCGAACTTTTTCCGATGACACCCGTTCTAGTGGAGACGGGGCATCACGAGGATCAGAGCAACGCCTGACAGGCAAGCAGGCACGCAAGGAGCAGATGACGGCAGGCCGCGGACCGCGGTCGGCTTCCGGTCGCCGGGAACGGCCGGGCCGACGGACCACCGGCGCACGACGGGCCATCCCGCCGCGCGGCGCACGATCCGACCACCGCGATCCGCAGCGGCCGAACGTCGCGTGGGCATCCCCGCACGCACTCCTTGCGTCGCCGGACGCGCTCTGGTCGCCCGATTCCGTGTCTCCTGAACCGTTCCTCGGTTTCACCCCCGTTACCGCTTCCAGGCCGTTCCCCCAGGGTCGTCCCTCCAGCCTCCGTCCGCGCCGGCGTGCCGCTTCGCGTGCGCGCCCGGGTCGGCAGGGGTGAGTCGTCGATCGCAGCGCCAGCCAGACCGTTCCAGGTTTCCCTCCAGGAAAGAAAAGCGCCATGACTTTCGGCAGCATTTTCGACCGGTTCTCGAGTCACCGTTCCCAGGCTGAAGGAAGCGGCCGTCGCGAGCAGGGAAGCACCGCGAAGGGGAGCGCGCGGCGCCGCGGGCGCCGCCGTGCGGAGCGGGCCGCCGGCCTGTCGGCCGCGCTCGAGGCCCTCGAGGATCGTCGTCTGCTGGCCTTCCAGTACGTCGGCTTCTCGCACTCCAACGAACCCGAGTTCGCGAGGCCGCAGTCGTACATGTACAACTTCGAGATCTTCAACGACGCGTCGAACCCCAGCGACAGCGCCACGATGTACATGCGCAACCTGGCCATCCAGGGCCAGCTGCAGTTCGACTACGGGACGACCTTCTCCTCCCTCTCGAACATCGGCAGCGGCACGACCTTCAACTGGGGCACGAAGCTCCCGGCCGTCGGCGGTAATCCGACCTTCAACGTCGTCGGCCCGGCGGCACTGTTCAATTCCTTCAGCTTCGACGCCCGCTACAACAACCCCGACCCGGCCAGCGACGCCACCGAGCCCTTCGAACTCGCCAAGGTGCGCGTCTTCGCCCGCCCCGGCACGGTCGATCCGACGTTCATCCTCCACGTCGGCGACTCGATGCCGCTGGCCCTCGAGGTCGACTTCAGCCAGGCCTCGGGCACCTCGACGATCATCATCCGCTCCGACGCCACGCAGGGCACCGCCGGAGGCAGTTCGATCTCGTGGCTGCCCCACGGCGGCGGCTACGACTTCCTCGCCGACCGGATCTACATCCAGGCGGCGATGAACGTGGGCGCGGACCAGGTCAACAACTTCCGCGCCTCGACGCTGATCCAGATCGAGAACGCCGTCACCGGTTCGCTCAACGCCCGCGTCTCCGACGGCGATTTCAAGATCATCGCCGGGGCCTCGGTCAGCGGCGGCTCGGCCGACATCCGCCTGGGCGCCGGCGTGCCCCCCTCCTCGGGCTCCCCCTACAGCCAGTACGGATTCGGCGGCAACGGCGGCGACATCATCATCGACGGGCTCCTGTCCGCGGGCATCGCCAACCTCGCCATCACCTCGGTCGACCCCCGCTTCATGACCACCGGCCCCTCGGGGCTGATCCGCGGCTCGAGCAGCATCACGCTCAACAACTCCGGCGCCGACGGCGGCGGCATCAACCTCGTCACCCAGGGCTACGCGCAGCACAACATCTTCGCCGGCACCAACGCCGGCCCGGCCGCCGACATCGCCATCGACGTGACGCAGATCGGCGGCAACATGACGATCAACGCCCTGCCGGCGTCGCAGGCCACGATCCGGCTCGCGGCCCCCGATGGGCAGGTCGTCACCAACTCCAACGTCGACACCATCGGCGGCCTCTCGCTTTCCGCGCAGTCGCTGAACATCAATCGGCCGATCTCCACGCTCCAGGGCGACATCACCCTCGTGGGCAACGCCGTCACGATCGGCAGCAACGTCTCGGCGGGCACGGTGGGGATCGGCAACCTCGTCGTCGAGAGCACCGGCGGCGACATCCGCCTCACGAGCGCCGCGGTGGCCCGGGCCCCCGGCGACGCGATCATCCTCAAGTCGAAGGGCAGCATCGAGAGCCTCTCGCGCCTCGAGGCCACGGCGCTCGATCTCACCGCCGGCGGCACGATCCAGGCCCTCTCGCGCACCGACACCGTCAAGGCCCGAGCCGGGGGCTCGATCACCCTCGGCGACGCCGACGGCGTGCAGCTCACGCAGGTGGCGACCCTGGGCGACGCCTCGATCAACGTCACGGCCGCGGGCCTCCTCGAGGCCCTCGACGTGAGCACCGGCGGCACCGGCGACATCATCCTCTCGACGAGCGCCGTGGGCCTCGTGGCCCGGGATCTCAAGACCAAGAACGGCGACATCCGCCTCCGGGCCAACAACGGCGACGTGGAGATCGTCGGCGCGGTGCTCGTGGGTGATGCCGACACGGCCAACCCGACGCGGGATTTGGTCGTCAGCGCCGACACCGGCAACATCGTCATGAGCCCGTCGGCGACGGTGAACGTGGCCGACCAGCTCTCCGTGAGCGCGCCGCTCGGCCGCGTCCTCACCCCCGGTACGGTGGACGGGATCACCGTCACCAACGCCGGCTCGGGCTACACCACGCCCCCGACCGTCACGATCTCCTCGGGCTCGGGCGCGACGGTCACGCCCACCGTCGGCGACGGCCGCGTCACCTTCATCCGCATCACCTCCGGCGGCAGCGGCTACGTGAGCGCGCCGACGGTGGTCTTCGGCAACACCGGCACCGGCGGCAGCGGCGCGGTGGCCACGGCACAGATGACCGGCGGCGTCGTGACGGGGATCACGATCACCAACGGCGGCCTGGGCTACACGTCGGCCCCGAGCGTGTCGTTCGTGGGCGGCGGCGGATCGGGTGCGGCGGCCACGGCCACGATCAACGGCCTCACCGCCCTCTCGGTGAGCCCCACGGGCTCGGGCTACCAGGTGCCCCCCACGGTGGTCATCTCCTCCGGCGACGGCGGCGAGACCGGCAGCGTGACGGTGAACTCGCTCGGCGCGATCCAGGCGATCAACGTCGCCCAGCCCGGCACCTCGTTCACCGCCGCCCCCGACGTGCAGATCGTCGACTCGAGCGGCTCGGGCTTCGGCGCCACCGCCGTCGCCAATCTCACCGGCGGCGTCGCCGCCGCCTCGCTCGCCGGCTCGGGCGGCACGCGCTATTCGGGCGGCACCACCGCCACCGTCACCGGCGGCGGTGGCAGCGGCGCCACCGGCATCCCGCTCCTCGGCCTCACGAACGACTCCATCGGCGCCGTCACCGACCTCGGCACCGGCTACGCCGTGGGCGACCTGATCACGGTGGTCGCCGGCACCGGCGCCCAGATCGCCGTCACGCAGGTCAACGGCTCCGGCGGCGTCGTGGCGGCGACGGTGGCCCGCGGCGGCGCCAACTACGGCGTCGGCGACACCCTCTACCTCGACGACCAGGCCCTGGGGGCCCGCGGCCTGCGCGTCACCGTCTCGGCGGTGAGCAACGGCGGCGCGGTGACGGGCGTCACCGTGGCCGCCGCCGGCACCGGCTACACCACCGCCTCGCGGCTCAACCACGTCGGCGGCACGGGCGCCATCCTCCAGGTCGACGGCGACGATCAGGTCACCGCCATCACGGTCAACTCCGGGGGATTCGGCTACACCACCGCCCCGACGGTGACGATCACCGGCGTCGGTGGCGTCGGCAGCGGCGCCACGGCGACGGCCTTCATCAGCACGACCACCGGCCGCGTGACCTTCATCCTCGTCACCAATCCGGGGGCGGGCTACGTCAACGGGGCCACGGTGACGCTCACCGGCGGCGGCGGCGGGGGTGGCGGGGGCGGGTTCTTCACGCCGGCCATCGTCACGGCCACGGTCGAGGCGGTGCCCACCGGCGAGCTGACGGTCGTCCGGCCCGGCTCGGGCTACACGACGCGGCCGAGCGCCGTGACCGGCGGCAGCGGCACCGGCATGGTGCTGTCGTTCAACGACACGAGGTACACCGTCGTCGGCTACCAGGCCATCGAGCCGGGCACCGGCTACACCTCCACCCCGACGATCACCCTCTCGGCCCCGGGCGCCGGCGGCACCGCCGCCACGCTCGTGCCGGCGGTGCAGCAGGTGGTGGGCTCGATCACCGTCACCAATCCCGGCTCCGGCTACGATCCCGCCACCACGCAGATCACGCTCGTGCCGGTGGCCTCGGGCGGCGGGGCCACGAGCGCCCCGGTGGGCGTCAACGGCGTCGGCGGCATCACGCGGATCAACCTCGCCGCGCCGGGCGCCGGCTACGTCGCCCCGCCGACGGTGAGCATCGTCGACCGCAGCGGTTCGGGCTCCGGTGCCGTGGCCAACGCCGTCACCTCGAAGGGTGTGACGGGCGTCACGCTCACGAGCGCGGGCGCGGGCTACACCTCCGCGCCGATCGTGACGATCAGCGGCGTGGGCGGGGCCGGCTCGGGCGCCACCGCCGTGGCCACGGTTTCCAACGGGTTCGTCACCGGGATCACGATCACCAACCCCGGCTCCGGCTACGCCTCCGGTGCGATCGTCACGCTGACCGGCGGCGGCGCCTCGAGCCAGGCCGCGGCCACCGCCGCCACCTCGCTGGTCGTGACCGGGATCACGATCACCAGCAGCGGCTCGGGCTACGATCCCGCCACCACCGACGTGACCCTCGTGCCGGTCGGCTCGGGCGCCACCGGCGTGGCCAACGTCGATCCGGCCACGGGCAGCGTGACGAGCATCCGGATCACCGACAACGGCTCCGGCTACAGCGCCTCGAGCCCCCCGACGGTCACGCTCGTCCCCTTCGGCAGCGGCGCGCTGGCGACGGCGGCGATCGGTGGCGGGACGGTGACCGGCGTCACGGTCACCAACCCCGGCACCGGCTACGCCGTGCCGCCGACGGTGATCTTCTCCGCGCCCGCCGGCGGCGGCACGACCGCCACCGGGATCGCCACCATCGGCAACGTGGCACAGCTCTCGGCGCGCCGCCTCGACTGGACGGCCCTCGAGCAGCCGCTCGACGCCCTCCTCGACCAGTTCTCCACCGTGGGGATCACCCTCACCGGCGCCGGCGACCTGGTGATCGACCGGCCGTCGAGCGACCTGACGCTCGAGAAGGCCGTCACCAAGGACGGCTCGGTGTCGATCGTCGCCCAGAAGATGACGCTCAACGGCCCCGTCACCGCCGGCGACTTCAACTCCAGCCGCACCGAGACGGTGTCGCTCGTCGCCACCGGCGCCGACCTGATCATCAACCAGCCCGTCACCGCCCCGGCGGCGGTCACGCTCTCCGCCGAGGCCGGCTCGATCATCGGCAGCGCCGCGGGACTCGTGACGACGAAGGCCCTCACGCTCGCGGCCCTCAACGGGGCCACGGTGCGCACCAAGGTGGAGTCGGTCACGGGCCGGGTCACCGGCACCGGGGCGCCGCTCACGATCGACGAGGTCGACGACGTCACCGTGGGCACCGTCGCCACGCCGCTGACCACCAACAACGGCCCGGTCTCGGTGACCGCCGGCGGCACGCTGTCGGTGAACGTGATCAACGCCGGCCCCAAGGGCACCGTGACGCTCGTGGCCGGCACGAACCTCCTCCAGGCGACGCCGGGCGACGGGGCCGAGATCGTGGCCGCGTCGGCCAACCTCACGGCGAAGACCGGGCGCATCGACATCGACACGAACGTCGCCTCGCTGACCGCCTCGGCCCCCTCCTCGACGATCGACATCGACAGCGTGTCGACGCAGCCGCTGACGCTCGCGAGCGTCGTCGGCGGCAACAGCGTGCGGGTTTCCGCCCCCACGGCGATCAACGCCGCCAACGTCGCCTCCACCTCGAGCAACGTCACCCTGACCACGCTCGGCGTCGGCAACGCCATCCAGGTCGGCTCGGTGCAGGCCCTCAAGGGCGTGGCCACGCTCGTCGCCACCGGCGACGTCGTCTCCGCCGACCCTGCCGGCACCGGCCCGAGCCTCCTGGCCACCACCGGCCGGGTGAGCGCCGTGGCCAAGTCGGACGGCGTCATCAACCTGCGCACCGCCGTGGGCACGCTCGCCGCGGTCGCCAACGGCGCGATCACGATCAACGAGCTCGATTCGATCACCCTCGGCGAGCCCACCGGGCCGTCGGGCTTCCAGTCGGTGCGCTCGGTCAAGGCGGGCGTCACGGTGACGGCCGGCGGCACCATCACCGCCACCGACGTGCAGGCGGTGACCCCGAAGCAGAGCGTGAAGCTCACGAGCACCGGCGGCGGCATCCAGGTGGCGAGCATCCTCACCGACGCGACCACCGGCCAGGTGACGCTCACCGCCGACAAGTCGATCACCGACGTCGACACCACGCTCGACGTGACGGCGAAGAACGTCGTCCTCACCTCCACCAACGGCTCGATCGGCGCCGTCGACGCCCCGATCCAGCTGGCGGTCGACACGGTGACGGCCTCCGCGAAGGGCTCGCTCTACCTCTCGAACGTGCGGGCCATCTCGCTGACCTCGATCACCGGCGCCGACGTGGGCATCACCGCCGACGGCGGGATCACGCAGACCGGGCCGATCACGGCCGCCTCGCTCCGCGTGACCGGCAACGGCTCCGACATCAAGATCACCCACCCGGGCAACCAGCTCGGTGCCTTCGGGGCCACGAACGCCGCCAGCGCCAAGGGCACCGGCCTCGTCGACGTCCTCGACAGCTCCGGGAGCCTCGACCTCCTCACCTCGAAGGTCGGCTTCCGGCTCTTCGCCCGCGTGGCGGGGGCGGTGACGCAATCGGGCCCCGTGACCGCCGAGCGGCTCACGATCCAGGGCACGGGCCGCGATCCGATCACGCTCGACACGCAGGCCAACGCCATCGACCGCTTCCTGGCGGTCAATTCCACCCCCGACGGCACGGCCGCGGCGCCGGTGAGCATCCGTGACGCCTCGGGCGACCTGGTGCTCAATTACATCGACGGCAGCGCCGTGAGCGTGGTGGCGGCCGGGGCGGTGACGCAGGTGCCCTCCACGGGCTACATCAAGGCCACGTCGCTGGCGGTGACGGGCACCGGGGCTGCGATCACCCTCGACGAGCCCAACAACGTCGTCGGCTCCTTCCAGGCGACCAACCCCGGCGGCAGCGTGGTCTTCAAGGACTCCGCCGGCGGGCTCGTCCTGGGCACGTCGCTGGCCGGGTCGATGAACATCACCGCCCGCGGGCCCGTGACGCAGACGGGGCCGCTGGTCGTCGATCTCTTCTCGCTGGTGGGCAGCGGCTTCGACCCGGTGACGCTCAACACCCAGGACAACGACTTCGGCCGCTTCACCGTCGCCAACTCCAAGGCCGACGTCTCGGTGAGGGACGCCGCGGGCGACCTGGAGATCGGCTTCATCGACGGCGGCAAGGTGGCCATCGAGGTCGCCGGCGGTCTGACGCAGCTGCTCTTCATCCAGGGCACGAGCCTGTCGGTCACCGGCACCGGCGTCGGCCCGATCACGCTCACCTCGCCCGACAACAAGGTCGAGTCGTTCACGGCCGTCAACGGGATCGGCGACATCACCTTCGTCGACGGCGACGGGACTCTGGCGATCGGCGGCCTCGAGGGGGCCGCCCTCTCGATCCGCTCCGCGGGCGACATGACCCAGACTGGCGCCATCATCGGCGACTCGCTCCAGGCGGTCTCCACCGCCGGCGGCGTGCTCCTGCCGCTGCCCGCCAACGACGTCAAGGCGGTCACCGGCACGTCGGCGAAGGACTTCGTGTTCACGAACTTCAACAGCTTCGACGCCGGCCCGATCACCGTCACCGAGCCCAAGTCGAACATCGTGCTCAGGAGCATGAGCGGGAGCATCGACGTGGTGGGCACGCTCACCGCGCCGAACCTCGTCTCGCTGATCGCCCCGCTGGGCACCTTCACGCTGGTGCCGCCGGCGCAGATCTCGGCCAAGGTGCTCTCCTACGACACCGCCACCCCGCCGAGCTTCGACCCGGCCGCCGTGCCCGACATCATCGCCGTCAACGGCAACCTGGTGGTCAACAAGCCGGGCGAGACGGTGACCTTCGGCAACTTCGCCACCACCGGCAACATCACGATCAGCGCCGCCGCGATCGTCGTCGACGGCCCGCTGGTGACCGCCGGCGCCGGCAAGGCCGTGACGCTCACCGCCCTCACCGGCGGCGTGACGTTCGTCGACAACGGCTCGGCCGAGGCCACCGGCACCGGCGGCACGACGAAGGTCTCCGCGGCCTTGGGCGCCATCACCGCCTCGGCCACCGCCGCCCTCGGCGGCTCCACGGTGACGCTCGCGGCCGGGCAGGCGATCACCTTCCCCGGCACGGTCATCGCGGGCGTCCTCGACGCCTCGTCGACCGGCGGCGCCATCGCCCTCTCCGGCGCCAAGAACGACATCGACGCGCTCAAGATCGCCAACGGCAACCGTGCCGTGAGCGTCACCGACGTCGACGGCCTGTCGATCACCTCGGTGACCGGCGGCGACGTCGCGCTCTCCCTCGGCGGCCACCTCACCCAGACCGGGCCGCTCGTCGCCACCTCCGCGACGATCACGTCCACGTTCGGCAACATGATCCTGACCAACGCCGGCAACGACGTCGGCTCGCTCACGATCGACAACGCCACCCGCACGGTGCAGTTCACCGACAAGACCGGCCTGGCCGTCGGGGGCATCAAGGCGGGCACGCTGACGCTCGTCACCGGCGGCACGGTCACGCAGACCGGCCCGATCACCGCCGCGGCGGCCACGGTGCAGAACACGGTCGGCACCGTCACGCTCAACTCCGCCGGCAACGACTTCGGCACGCTCGCGGTCGCCAACGGCACCCGCGACGTGACGGTCGTCGACTCCGGCGCCCTGGCGCTGGGCGCCGTGACGGCCGGGGCGTTCCGGCTGGCCGTCGGCGGCAACCTCACGCAGAGCGCCGCGATCACCGCCACGTCGCTGGCCGTCGAGGCGACGGCGGGCACCGTGACGCTCACCAACGCCGCCAACGACGTCGACGTCTTCTCGGCCAGCAACGGCACCCGCGCGGTCTCCTTCACCGACAAGGACAACGTCGGGCTCGCCGCGATCCAGGCCGGGGCCCTGACGCTCGTCACCGGGGGGGCGGTCACCCAGACGCAGCCCGCCACCACGACCACCTTCAACGTCACCACCACCACCGGCGGCGTGACGCTCGGCAACACCGGCAACAAGCTGGGCACGCTGTCGGCGAACCTCGCCGCCGTGGGGGCCCCGCTGTCGGTGACCAACGACGGCCAGCTGCAGATCGCCCAGGTGACGACCAAGGGCGCGGTCACGGTCTCGACGCTCAACGGCGGCAGCCTGGTGATCGGCCCGGCCGGCACGCCGTCGCCGAAGCTGCAGACGACCACCACCGCAAACTTGAGCGGCGTCGCCGGCAGCATCGTCATGTCCAACGGCGGCACGATCGTGGCCCCCGGCGGCGTCACGGTGCCCTCCGGCAAGCGGGTCCAGTGGAACCTGACCAGCGACGCCGACTCCGGCACCGGTTCGCTGCGGGCGACGCTGCAGACGATCAACACCTCGAAGATCCCGTCGCAGATCACCTACGCCGCGCCGGCGACGATCAAGCTCACCGCGCCCCTGCCGACCGTGATGGTGCCGCTGACGGTGGTGGGGAACAACGTCCTCACGCTCGACGGCACCTCGGCCGGGTCGACCGCCAGCGGCCTGTCGTTCGCCGCCACCGCGACCGCCAGCTCCGTCAGCGGGGTGGCGTTCAACAACTTCGCCCAGGCGGGCGTGTGGATCTCGGGCGCCGCCGGCTCCTCGATCAGCGGCATCACCGTGACCAAGAGCCAGTACGGCGTGTATGCCACCGGGGCGCTGGCCCAGGGCACGACGAAGACCACGATCGTCGCCTCGAACTTCATCGGCAACGTCCAGGGGGCCTACCTGGCGGGCACCGGCCTCTCCTTCGGCCTCCCCGGCCAGGGCAACGGCATCAGCGGCGGCGCGGGCACGACGATCGGGATCTCGCTGGCCGGAGCCATGACCGGCTCGGTCGTGCAGGGCAACACGATCAGCGGGGCCCCGACCGCGATCTCCATCAACGGCGCCACCGGCGTGAAGATCGGCGGGACGGCGTCCGGCGAGTCCAACTACGTCGAGACCGCCACCACCGGCGTGTTCGCCAAGGGCACCTGCACCGGCAGCTCGGTGGTGAAGATGGCGTGGGGCTCGGGCGTGACCACCCGCTACAACACCAGTTCCGCCCGCGGCCTGTCGATCATCCAGTGATCGCGGCCCGGCCGGGGCGGGAGCGTCAGCGGTAGTCGGCGGGGGTGAGCCCCTTGCGGGCGCCGTTGAAGCCGAAGGGGGTGGGCTCGAAGGTGCCGACGATGCCGACGTCCGACTTCGGCGGGATCTTCGCCTCGAGGCCGGCCGCCCAGTAGCAGGCGTTGACGAGCATCCGCCGGGTGCCCTCGGCGGCGAGGTCGGTGGCGGCGCCCATGGTGGTGGTGAAGGCCCGCCCCTTCGGCCCGCCGTCGATGGCGTAGCTCTTGGTCCAGGCCACCGGCATCATCGGCTCGTTCTTGGCGCCGGCCACGGGCTCGCTGTCGGGCTTCATCCCCGCGAGCACCGCACCGAGCACCAGCGGCGCCGAGTCCTCCGGCAGCGGCAGGCGCACGCCGTAGACGTCGGTCGGCCCCCAGATCGTGCCCGGGGCGATGCCGCGGAGGATCGGATGGCTCTCGGCGCCCGGCGCCACGATCCCGCGCGTGCTCTCGCCGCCGTGGTTGCCGTGGTGGCTGATCCAGGTCTCGCCGAGGACCTGCCGGCCGAAGCCCTGGGTGAACTCGGAGGCGGGATTGTCCCAGCTCCAGCGCCGGTAGGCCCGCCCCTCGGGGATGTTGAAGGCGTGCGTCGCGGTGCGCATCGCCACCACGGGCTTGCCCGCCTTGAGGTAGGCGTCGATGTGGCGCATCTGGTCGTCGGGAAGGTTGCGGAAGCGCGTGGCGATCACCATCACGTCGGCGTCCGCGAGCTTCTCGAGGCCGGGGATGTTGTCGTTCGTGTTGGGGTCGATCGTGCCGGCGGCCGGATCGATGGCGTAGAGCACCGTGCAGTCGAAGCCGTGGCGCGTGGCCAGGATCTTCGCCAGCTGCGACAGCGCCTCCTCGCTGCGGTATTCCTCGTCGCCGCTGACGAGCACGATCCGCTTCCCCTTCCCCGGCCCGTCGCCGCCGCGAACCTCGAGCCAGGGGTCGGCCGCCGCCGCGACGGGGGCGACGCAGGCGAGGGAGAGGGCCAGGAGGGGAAGGAGGCGACGCATGGAACGGCTCCCGGGGCGGTGGCGCCGGCGCGGCAGGGGCCGGCGGGGATCGGAACGACGGCCGTGGCGGCCGGAAAAGTCAGGCCAGGATAGCGTGGACGATCCGGCCGTGCACGTCGGTGAGGCGGAAGTCGCGGCCGGCGTGGCGGAAGGTGAGGCGCTCGTGGTCGAGCCCCAGGCAGTGGAGGATCGTGGCCTGGAGGTCGTGGACGTGGACCTCGTCGGCCGCGACGTGGAAGCCGAGCTCGTCGGTGGCGCCGTGGGTGATGCCGGCGCGGATCCCGCCGCCGGCGAGCCACATCGTGAACGCGGCCGGGTGGTGGTCGCGGCCCCGGGAGCGGCCGAGGACGGCACTGGCCTCCACCATCGGCGTGCGCCCGAACTCCCCCCCCCAGACGACGAGCGTGGAGTCGAGCATCCCGCGGCGTTTGAGATCGGCGACCAAGGCCGCGGAGGCCCGGTCGGTCTTCTCGCAGTTGCCGCGCACGTTGCCCGCCACGTCGGAGTGGCCGTCCCAGCCCTCGTGGTAGATCGTCACGAAGCGCACCCCGCGCTCCACCAGCCGCCGGGCCACGAGGCAGGCACGGGCGAAGTTGCCCTCGGCGGGATTGCAGCCGTAGAGCGCGAGCGTCTCGGGCGACTCCTGCGACAGGTCCATCAGCTCCGGCGCCGAGCTCTGCAGGCGGTGGGCCATCTCGTAGGAGGCGATGCGGGTGGCGATCTCGGGATCGCCGTCGGCCGAGAGGCGGGCCCGGTTGAGCCGCCCCACCACGTCGAGCGTGTCGGCGGCGAGCCGGCCGTCGACGCCGGCGGGCGGGCCGACGTTGAGGATCGGGTCGCCGGCGCTGCGGAAGCGCGTGCCGGCGTGGAGGGTGGGGAGGAAGCCGCTCGACCAGTTGGCGCTGCCGCCGCTGATCCCTGAGCCGGTGCTCATCACCACGAACGCCGGCAGCTCCTCGCTCTCGCTCCCCAGGCCGTAGGTCACCCAGGCCCCCATGCTCGGCCGCCCCGGCTGGGCGAAGCCGCAGTTCATGAAGATCTGCGCGGGAGCGTGGTTGAACTGGTCGGTGCGGCAGCCGCGCAGGATGGCGATCTCGTCGACCACGCCCGCCAGGTGGGGAAGCGTCTCGGAGAGCTCGGCGCCGCTCTGGCCGTGGCGGGCGAAGCGGAACTGCGGCCCGAGCACCGCCGCGTCGGGGCGGATGAAGGCGTAGCGCTGCCCGCCGATCACCTCCGGCGGGATCGGCTTCCCCTCGATCTCGGTGAGCTTGGGCTTGTGATCGAAGAGCTCGAGCTGGCTCGGCGCCCCGGCCATGAAGAGCTGGATCACCGCCGTCGCCCGCGGGGGGAAATGCGGCGGCTTGGGGGCCAGCGCCCGGGGCGCGGCGGGCGGCGCCGCGGGGGCCGCCGAGGCGGCGCGGGCGAGCAGGCCCGCCAGCGCCATCTTCCCCACCCCCACGCCGCACTCCGAGAAGAAATGCCGCCGCGTGTCGCGGAGGAGCCGCGCGGCGATCGTCGCCCGAGGATCGTTCATCGCTTCACCACCGCCTCGTCGAGGTTCATCACCGCCCGGGCGACGAGCATCCAGGCGGCCCGCTCGGCCGCGTCCCCCTCCCCCGGGCCCGCCAGCGCGCCGGCGTCGAGGGCGCCGGCCGCGAGG